>CAZAVT010000256.1:0-4997 GCA_964488395.1 uncultured Burkholderiaceae bacterium
GGTTCTCGACGATGACCGGGCGGCCCAGGCGATCGCCGAGGGCCTGCGCCGCAACGCGGCCCACCAGATCCGCTGAACCACCCGCTGCAAATCCGACCAGCATGCGCACCGGTCGGTCAGGGTATTGCGCCTGGCAAAGGCCCGTGGCGAGAAGAATCGTTGCGGCAATGAACAGACGGCGCATGCGACAACTCCCAAAAGTGCGCGAGAATGACCCGAGTCTAGGGGAAATCATGAAGATCTGGTACCAGTCTCTCGCTCCGATCAGGAGCTTGCCCCATTACACGACGGCACTCGAGGCCCATGCGCTCAGGGCCTGCACGGCCGGGACCTCGGTCCACTTCAATGGGGTCAACGAAGCGCGCTATGGAGGGCGGATGCCAGCCGAGGTCCACCGCTTCCCCTATGCAAAGCTCGTGTTGCAGATGGACTCGATCGAGTTCGCGATCGGCGCCGAACGAGCGGGCTTCGATGCCTTCGTGATCGGTAGCTTCAGCGAACCGTTCCTGCAAGAGACGCGCTCCGTGCTCGAGATCCCCGTTGTCTCGCTCGCAGAAGCCTCGATGCTCACCGCCTGCTCGCTCGGCGAACAATTTGCGCTGGTAAGCCTGTCCCCGTCCTACGCCCGACGACTGCGCGCCGTGGTTCGCCGGCATGGTCTCGAAGCGCGCCTATCGGGCGCCTATGCCTTGCAGAAGCACCGCGACGAGGCGACCGTTGACTCAGAATTCGCATCACCGGGGGCCCTCATCGAGGACTTCACTGCCGTGGCCAGACGCGCAATCGACGACGGTGCCGATGTGGTCATCCCTGCGGAGGGGCTGTTGTCGGAACTGCTATTTGCAAACGGCATCAGGACCGTCGCCTCGGCTGCAATTCTGGACTGCGTCGGTGCCTGCCTGCTCAATGCCGAAATGATGGTGAATGCGCGGTCGCGGCTCCAGCAGGCGCTGAGCCGGCGCTGGAGCTACCAGCGACCTGACCGCGATCTGATCGACGAATTGCGAGGCCACAAAAAAGCTTGAGCACGGCCGGGGGCCTCTGTTATTGTCGACAATCTGACAACCAGGGAGACACCCATGACCGCTCGTCGCATCCTGCTCAAGAACGTTGCCGCCGGCGCCGCAATCGCGACCCTCGGCTCGGCCGCCCGCGCCCAGTCGGGGGGCCTGCCCGCGACCCGGATCCGCATGACCATGATCGTCTCCCCGAAGGAGCCGCTCGGCGTTGCAATGGAGCACGTGATCCGCGAAGCCCAGAGCCGCAGCAAGGGCGCTGTCCGGATCGACTTCTTCCCGTCTGGCCAGCTCGGCCAGGACCTCGCGACCTTCGAGCAGCTCTCGGCTGGCACCGTCAATATCCACGCGTCGGGTTTTGGCATCAACGCCAGCTACAACTCTTTCTTCGCCCCCTGGCTCTTCAACGACTTCGGGCATGTCGAGCGAGTGCTGAGCAGTCCACTCGCCCAAAGCTGGAACGCCGAGCTCGAGCGCACCCGCACCGTCAATGTGCTGATGGCCTACCCGCGCGCACCGCGCATGATGACCAACTCCAAGCGAGCGATCCGCGTGCCGGATGATCTGCGGGGTCTCAAGCTGCGCGTGCCGGAGATTCCTATCCTCTTTAACGCCTTCAAGGACATGGGGGCCGAGCCGGTCGCGATGAATTTCGGTGAGGTCTACACCGCCCTCCAGTCCGGCACCATCGAGGGTCAGGAAAATCCATTGCCCACCATCGTCGGCTTCTCGCTGCAGGAAGTGCAGAAGTTCGTGAGCCTCACCGAGCACGTGCGCGCGCCAGAGTTCATCTACGTCAACGCCCGCTGGTGGAAGGGTCTTGCCCCCGGCGTTCGGGAGTTGATGACCGAACTCTTCAACGAAGGTAAGGCGGTCGCCGCAAAGGCGATCGACGACCAGAAACAGAGCAACCTCGACGCCATCGCCAAGGCCAAGGCTGCCATCAACGAGGTCGATCAGGAAGCCTTCAGGGCCCGTGCCCGGCCGATTCTGGACAAGATCGGACCGAAGTTTCTGGGGGCCGAGACCTACGCTGCGATCGTCGCGGCCGCGCGTTGACGAGCTAAGCGGTGAGTCACGATCACGCTTGGCCAGTGGCGGGGCTCCGGCGCCTTCGGCAGGGGATCGGGCGGGTGTTCGGGTGGGGCGCAGGCCTTGCGGCCTTCCTGATCACCGCCCTGTTGCTGGGCCTTGTGTTGGGTCGGGCACTGGACCTGAACATCGTCTGGATCCCCGAGACCACCCGCATCCTGCTGGTCTGGGGCGTGGCTCTTGGCGCAGTCAGTGCGTCCTGCAGCCGCGAACACTTCCAGCTCGAAATGTTTGGTGCGCCCGACCCCGACCGGCCGAGCTTTCTGGACCTGATCCGTACCCTCGCAGCGATCGCGCTATTCGGCTACGTCGCCATCGGCGGACTCCCAACGATCGCGAGCGCCGCCATGCAGGCGTTCGCCTCGGTTCCCCTGTCCTACAGCGTGATGCGCACTGCGGTGGTGGGCGGCATCGGGTTGATGGCGGTGATCGAGTGCCTGATCCTCGCCGAGCAGCTGCGCCTCTTTCGTCGCTCACTACCCATGGCTGGTGCCTGATGACGCCGGGACTCACGCTGGTGCTGTGGACTTCGGCGCTGATGATTCTGCTGGTGCTAATGCGATTCCCCCTGGTGGTCGCGATCGGGGCAGTCGGCGCGCTCTACCTGGTGACCGCGGATCTGCCGGCGAGCACCGTTGCGCCGCTTATCACCAACGCCATCGACTCGAGCATCCTGCTGGCGATTCCGCTCTATCTGCTGGCTGGCGACCTGATGAACGCGAGCGGCTCGACCCAGAAGATCGTCGACTTCGCGAGCGCGCTCCTGTCGCGACTGCGCGGCCGCCTCGCCCATACCAACGTCGCCACCTCACTGATCTTTGCGGGCATGTCAGGATCGGCGCTTGCCGATGCCGCCGCAGTCGGCAAGGTGATGATCCCGGCGATGGCACGCGAAGGCTACGGCGCTCCCTTTGCCGCGGCGCTCACGGCCTCAGCCTCGACCATCGGGCCGATCTTTCCGCCCTCGATCCCGATGATCGTCTATGGCGCGATCACGGGCGTGTCGGTTGGTGCGCTGTTTCTGGGCGGGGTGATCCCCGGCATCCTGGTTGCGCTTGCGCTGATGATCTACTCGGCTTTTGCGATCCGTCGGATGACGCTCACCGAGACCCGCGAGCCTTTTTCAGGCAGGGAGTTGCTGCGCACGACCCGCGCCGCCGTGCTGCCGCTGCTGACGCCCGTCATCATTCTGAGCGGCATCTTCACCGGCATCATGACGCCGACCGAAGCGGGAGCCGTCGCTGCGGGCTACGCCGCGCTCATCGGCGTCTTCGTCTATCGCACGCTCGACCTTGCCAAGATCGCCGAATGCTGTGTGCTGTCGATGAAGGGTACAGCCACCGTCATGATCCTGCTCGGTTTTGCCGCCCTGCTGGGCTGGATGATCACCTTCGAGGGGGTCGCCCGCGACTTCGTGGCTGCCACCACTGGGATGGATCGCGCCCTACTCATTCTCTCCATCAACATCGCCCTGCTGATCATCGGCATGTTCATGGACTCGACCGCGGCGATGCTGGTCTTTGTACCGCTACTCGCGCCGCTTGCCAATTCGCTGGGCATCCCGCCCGTGCAGTTCGGCATCATGGTGGTCGTCAATCTGATGATCGGCCTGGTCACGCCGCCCGTTGGCTTCAGCCTCTACGTGACGGCAAAGATTGCCGAGGTGCCGCTGCACCAGGTGATTCGCGCGGTGCTGCCCTTCTACCTGCCGCTGATCACGGTCCTCGTCGCAATCATTCTTGTCCCAGCTGCGACAATGTGGCTGCCCTCGATCATGCTGACCCGCTGAGCGGGTCGATCAACCCTGAGATTCATTCATGCACCCGACGGCCGCATCACCCGCCGCACCCAAAGTCGCACCCGCGCCACTCTCCATCCTTTCCCACGGCATGCTGGGCTATGGATTTCCGATCGAGTCGCTCGAAGCGGCCGAGCGGCGGGGCTTTCAGTTACTCGCGATCGACGCTGGTTCAACCGATCCCGGCCCCTACTATCTCGGTAGCGGCCGCCCCTTTGTGAGCGCGACCATGGTGCGGCGCGATCTCGACCTATTGCTGCCGGCGGCACGCCGCCAGGGCGCCAAGGTGGTGATCGGCTCGTCGGGCGGCGCCGGGACAGCCTCACAACTTGCCTTCGTCGTCGAGATCGTGCGGGCGATCGTCGCAGCCAGGCACTTGGGCCCGCTCAAGCTCGCCACCATCGACAGCGAGCTATCACGCGAAACGCTGCTCAAGGCCTTGTCAGAGGGTCGCATCCATCGCTTCGAGACCCGGCGGGACATCAGCCGCGAGGACATCGAATCGGCCGAGCATGTGGTGGCCCAAATCGGAATCGAGCCCATGATGGCCGCACTTGCTGACGGCTGCGACATCCTGGTCTGCGGTCGTGCCTGGGATGTCGCCAACGTGGCTGCATGGCCAGTACTTTGCGGCCATGAACGCGGTCTCGCCTTCCACCTCGGCAAGATCCTCGAGTGCGGCGGTCAGGCAGCGGTACCGGTCGAGGGCTCCGACCTGCTGATGGGGCGCTTGCACAGTGATCATTTTATGGTCGAGACGCCCCACTCGGCCAAGGCCTGCACCATCGAATCGGTCGGTGCGCACACGCTTTACGAGAAAAGCAATCCAGTCTGGCTTCCGGGCCCGGGCGGCACGGTCGACCTCAAGGCCTCGCGCTTCGAGCAGGCTGACGCCGTCAGGGTAAAAGTGAGTGGTAGCCGATTCCATCCAGCCGAGCGTCAAACCGTCAAGCTCGAGGGAGCGCGCCGGGTCGGTTTTCGGCACATCGCGCCGGCCGGCATCCGTGACCCGCTCATGATCGCGCAGCTGGACGACATTGCCGCTGGCGTCACCCGTCGACTGGTGGCCAATCTCGGTTCGACCGTCCGCC
>CAZAVT010000256.1:5007-5330 GCA_964488395.1 uncultured Burkholderiaceae bacterium
CGATCTGCGATTCCGTTTCTACGGCAGAGATGGCGTCATGGGTGAGCTCGAGCCGATTCGCACGCCCGGCCACGAGATCGGACTCCTGATCGATGCGGTAGCCGCCACACCCGAGCTGGCCGAGACGGTGTGTGCCATGGCCCGAAGCCTCACTTTGCACTGGGCCTACCCGGGACGCATCGCGACCGCCGGCAATCTGGCCTTCCCGTTTTCGCCCGCAGATCTACCGGCGGGTGCAGTTTACGAGTTCAACATCTATCACCTGCTCGAGATCGACGATCCGGTGCGTTTGTTCCCCTTCAAGGCGGAGACCCTGCAATGAA
>CAZAVT010000257.1:0-5310 GCA_964488395.1 uncultured Burkholderiaceae bacterium
ACCCGCGCGCACTCGCTGTAGTTGAGCCCCAGCCCGCCGAGCTCGGCCGGTAGCTGCAGTCCGAAGAGGCCTTCGGCACGGGCCCGTGGCCGCAACTCCGTCAGCAAGCGATCGATCGCGGCGAGGTCATGGGCGTCCTCTGTGCGCTCTCGCGGAATCACGACCTCATCGACGAAGCGACGCACCCTTGTGCAAAGGGCGTCAAGCTCGGTCGGGCTCAATCGCGAGCCTCTGGTGCTTGTGGGCTGGGTCATCATCTCAGTTTTCCTCCCGGGCGCCGAGCCGGTCGGCGGTCGATTCGTCAACGCCGCCTGCGCGATGCAGGGTCACTCGATAGTCCATCAAGTCGCCGCGGCAATCGGTGATCGCGTAGGACACCGCCTGGCCATCAAAGCCGTAGCTCGTGGTGCGCAGGCGAAGGATCGCAGCGCCCGCCTCGCAGCGCAGGCGGCGGGCTGTCCGAGCATCGGCGACAACGGCCTGCACCCGCACGCGGGTGCGCGCGATGCGCAAGCCCAGCACTTCCTCGATGACCACAGTGACGTCGAGCTCGGATAGATCCTCGGCAGCCACCCGGGCCGACAGCGCCGGGTCGAACCACGAGGTGCCGATCACGAAGGGCAGGTCGTCGCAATAACGCAGCACCGTGACCGCACCTACGCGAGTCCCCGGGGCGATCCCGAGTGCCTGGGCGATCTCGGCACTGGCGGGTACTTGCCGGTGCGAGACCAGTCGGCCATGTGCCCGGTGGCCCCGCCTGCGGATGGTCTCGAGCACGCCCACCAAAGGACCATGGGCCCTGGCATGGTTCGGGCGCGAGACAAAGGAGCCCTTGCCGCTCACCGTGCTGATCAGGCCCGCCGATTGAAGCTCGGCGAGGGCCCGGCGCACGGTGATCCGGCTCACGCCGAAGCGGGCGATCAGCTCCGACTCCGATGGCAATTGGGCGCCGGAGGTGAGCTGGCCGTCGAGAATCTCGGCACGCAGCTGGTCTCGGACCTTGGCGAACAGGGGGGTCCCGTGAGTTGCTGGATCGGGGTCGTGGGGGCGGATTGCAGGCATCTCGGTGCAATGGTGCGATGGCAGGCCTTTCGTGTCCTATCATAATCGGATATAACAGCTTGGAAAACCGATTTGCAAGTCCTGCGCCCGGCTGCGTGCGCAGGGCGACCCTGCGCGTCGCGCTGCACCACCGGAAGACCCCGATGAGCTCAGACCTCGATGTCCTGTTCAGGCCCCGTTCGATCGCTGTGGTGGGGGCCTCCGCGACCGCCTCCAAGATCGGCGGCCGGCCTGTCGATTACCTGCGCCGCTTTGGCTATGAGGGTCGGATCATCCCCATCAATCCGCGTGCCGAGGAGATTCAGGGCTTGCGCGCCTGGCCCACGCTCGCGGCGGTCGGAGAGGCCATAGATCTCGCCATCTTCGCAGTGCCTGAGGCCTTGCTCGAGGCGTCAATCGAAGACGCGATCGCGGCCGGCGTGCGGGCCGGCGTGATCTTCACCGCTGGCCTTGCCGAGGTGAGCGCCGAAGGCGCTGCGCTTCAATTGAAACTCGCTACGCGGATGCGCAGCGCAGGCATGCGCGCCGTGGGGCCGAACTGCCTGGGCATCATGAATCCGCGCACCCACGCCTACGCCACCTTCAGCCCTGCGCCCGAGGTTGGATTGGTCAAGCCGGGCGTGATCGGTCTTGCGAGCCAGAGTGGCGCCTTTGGTGCCTACGCTTACACGCTTGCTCGCGAGCGCGGTATCGGGCTCTCGCTCTGGGTGTCGACCGGGAACGAGGCGGATGTCCAGATCGCCGACTGCATCACCTGGCTCGCGCGTGATCCGGAGACCAAGGTGATCATGGCCTACATGGAGGGTTGCCGCGACGGCGAGCGTCTGCGCGAAGCGCTGTCACTCGCGCACGCCGCCGGTAAACCGGTGGTGGTGGTCAAGATCGGCCGGACCGCGCTCGGTGCTCAGGCGGCAATGTCCCACACTGCCGCGCTCGCGGGCGACGATGCCGCCTATGACGCGATGTTCCGGCAATACGGCGTGTACCGCGCGCGCGATGTGGAGGACTTCTTCAACGTCGCCCAGGCCGCGGCGGTCGCTGGGCTCCCCCGCAATGATTCGGTAGCGCTGTTCACGCTCTCGGGCGGCGTGGGGGCGTTCATGGCCGACGAGGCGAGTGATCACGGACTGCGCGTGCCCGAGCTCCACTCTGCCGCACAGGCGCGCATCCTGGAGATGGTGCCCTTTGCCGCCCCCAGGAATCCGATCGATATCACAGGCCAGGTCGGCAACGACCGGTCGATGCTACTGAAGGCTTGCCGCATCCTGCTTGAGCCACCCTCGGACTATGGCGCGTTGCTCGGCTTCATGGCCGCTGCAGGGGCGACCGAGCACTTCTGGCCCGATCTGCAGGATCTGGTCCTCAAGCTGAGGCAGGAATTTCCTCAGACGCTGTTGGCCATCAGTACGCTGCTCAAGCCCGAGCGTCGCGACTGGCTGCTCGAGCACGGCGCACTTTTTTATGCGGAGCCTGCGGCGGCCGTGCGCACCCTTGCCGCGCTCGCGCGCCTTGCGCAGGGGCTCAGCCGCCCGGTGCCGCCGACCCTTGCGGCGTGCGCGCCGGCGTCGATCCGGCTTGCCGCTGGTGCGCACGATGAGCCCTCGTCGCTGCGCCTCATTGAGCGGGCGGGGATTCCAGTCGTTCCCGCGCGGGTCGCTGCAAGTAGCGGGGAGGCTCGTGCGCTGGCCTCGGGCTGGATTGCCGAAGGCCGGACCGTTGCTGTCAAGGTGGTTTCACCGCAGATTCTGCACAAGAGCGATGTGGGCGGGGTGCGGTTGGGGATCGCCGATGCCGATGCGGTCGGCCAGGCATTTGTCGAGGTGACCAGCAGTGCTCAACGGGCAAGGCCCGATGCGACAATTGCAGGCGCCTTGGTGGCGCCGATGGTGAGTGGTGGCGTCGAGTGCATCCTGGGGGCGCGTAATGACCCAGTGTTTGGCCCGCTGATCATGTTCGGCCTGGGGGGCGCCTTCGTCGAGGTGCTGCGCGATGTGTCCTTCCGGATTGCGCCCGTGAGTCGTGAAGAGGCGCTCGCAATGATTCGCGAGGTGCGCGCCTTTCCGCTGCTCGATGGCGCGCGGGGACGGGAGCGCTGCGATATCGGGGCGATCGCTGACGCGCTGGTCGCGCTCTCCGAACTCGCACTCGCGTCGCGCGACACCCTGGACAGCATCGATATCAATCCGTTCGTGTCGTTTGCGCCGGGTCAGGGTCTGGGCGGACGCACGGCGCTCGCGCTGGATGCGGTGGTCATCGGGCGCGAATGAGCAGGGTTGGCGCTGCGCGCCTCGAGACTTTCCCAGATGGAAAGCAACCCGATCTGATTGTTCAACAACCTGTGCAGTCCTCGCGCCTAAGATTCTGTGGATCAGGCTCTGCCAACTGGCCGTGCGTCGCGGCCGGGCCCAGGTTTGACAGACGGGTGGGGACGCGAGGACAGCCGCCGGGTCCATGAGGCGGCTTGGCCTGCGCCAGCCGTTTCTGCGCGAAAGGGATCTTCGGGAGACGGATATGTCGCGACGGGTGGATGGGCTGAGGCTGCTGGCGACGATACTCTCAGTTCTGCTGTGCGTGGGAGCCTACGCGCAGGGCTTCCCTGATCGGACCATTCGCTTGATTGCCCCGACCACTGCAGGCTCACCTGCCGATGTGCTCGCCAGGCTGGTGGGTGATGCCATGGCGCGCGTACTTCATGCCAGTGTGGTGGTCGAAAATCGTGCCGGAGCCCTGGCCCCATGAACTGCGTTATGGGCGCAGGGCAGTTTTCCGAGCCGTCCGATCCGAATCGTGATTGCGTTCGCGCCGGGGAGCACCTCGGATCTGCTGGCCCGGCGGCTCGGCGAGCATGTAGCCCGAACGCTTGGTCAGCCGGTGGTCTCGGAGTCGCGCCCTGGCGGTCAGGGCGTGGTCGCCGCTCGTACGGTCATCAACGCGCCCAAGGACGGCTACACGCTGCTGCTGGGCACCAATTCCTCTCATGCTGCCAACGTCCACCTGATCAAGGACCTGGGTTACGACCCGCTCAAGGACTTCACGCCCATCACTCAGTTCACGAGCAACCCACTGCTGCTCGTGGTCAGTGCACAGACGAATGTCCGGACGTTGAGTGAGTTCATCGACTTCGCGCGACAGCGACCAGGCAGGTTGAACTTCGGGACGGGCAACACCGGTGGATCGGTCGCCACGCAAATGCTCAAGAGCCTCACTGGAATTGACGCGGTGGCGGTCAACTATCCTGGGACTGCCCAGGCCGCCCAGGATCTTGCAGCGGGTCGCCTGGACTTCATGATGATCGATCCCCTCGTGATCCGGCCATTGGTCCAGAGCGGGAAGGCTCGCGTATTGGGCATCACACCGCGGGAGCGGCTCCCATCGGCGCCCGAGGTCGCGCCCCTGGCAGAACTTGGCCTGCCGCAGTTTGACTACACGTCATGGGGCGGACTTTTCGGTCCGGCTGGATTGTCGCCGGAAGTGACCGCTCGTTTGACCGACGCGTTTACTGCTGCCGTCCGTGATCCGGCGACAGTCGCTTACTTCGACAGCCTGGGGATGATCTCCAACGCCACCCATGGCGAGGCCTTCAAGGCGTTCGTCGCCGACCAGATCGAGCTGTGGCGACGTTTGGTCCGCGAAACCGGCCTGAGCGCCCAGTAACGGCCGAGCCCTTGCCGCTCCGG
This sequence comes from uncultured Burkholderiaceae bacterium, assembly GCA_964488395.1. Classification (GTDB taxonomy): domain Bacteria; phylum Pseudomonadota; class Gammaproteobacteria; order Burkholderiales; family Burkholderiaceae_E; genus SYIM01. The sequence continues at coordinate 4,740 of CAZAVT010000257.1, forward strand.
CGCAGGCAGGCGATGATCGCGGTGACCTTGATACCGAGCAAAGGTGAGCCGATTGCCATCTGATCTGCCGCAGCAGGCAAGCACAACGACCCGCGAAGAGCTTCACCTCCGGCGCATCGACTTGCGTGGCTTTCGCCGCAGCGATGGCCTCTTCGAGGTCGAGGCTCGGCTGGTGGATACCAAGCCCGACGATTACCGGCCCATTCGCGGCCGCTCTTTCATTGCGCAGGGCGAGCCCGTCCATGATCTAGGCGTACGCGTGGTGTTTGATGATGCCATGGTGGTCCGGGAGGCGGTGACGTTCACCAATGCGGCGCCCTATCCTGCTTGTCCCGGAGGAGGGCATGCCTTTGCCGATCTGGTGGGATTGCGTCTGGACCGTGGGTGGAATGCCGCGGTGCGCGAACGGCTGAGCGGCGCGCGCAGCTGCACACACCTGCGCGAGTTGCTGGGCCCTGTCGCGACGGTCGCCTTTCAGTCGCTGAGCGTATTACGCGGCCATCGTCCCGAGCGGGTCGATTCGAACGGCAAGCCGCTCAAGATCCACGGCTACTACCGCAACGAGTTGCCC
>CAZAVT010000258.1:0-5278 GCA_964488395.1 uncultured Burkholderiaceae bacterium
ATTCGGGATGCGCGGGGCAATGACGCCGTGCTGACGCACGCGGCCGTAGCGGACAACGCGGCGTATGCGGTTGATACCGCACGGCCCGAGTTGCAACTGGTCGTTAACTCAGACCTTTCTTCACTGACCGGCACCTCGGAACCGCTGGCGGACGTTTCGGTCTACCGAGAGGGCAACTTATCCCCGGTTTTCACCGTTCGCGCGAGCGCCCCAAGCGGCGCCTGGTCTGCCACAGCCCTCCAGCTCGGGCTCGATGAGACCAACGAGGCGGGTGTGTTCAGCGTCAAGGCAACCGATCAGGCGGGTAACCTTTCGCTGAACCAGAGCCGTCTGCTGATCCGACTACCGTCATCGATAGAGCTGGCACCGGACGACGCATACATCGATCGCAGCTCGAATTCGATCGCCGACACAATTCGTGACGCGGCGGGGGACGGGACCTACCTCCTTGGGGGGGGTAACGATGTGTTGATCGGCTTGCTGAGTACCGATCCTGGGTTCTCGTTGAACGATGATGACCTCTTCAGGGGCGGAGCCGGCAGCGACCGATTTATCAATATCGGTGACAATGACATCTTTGTCGGGGGCGATGGTCTTGAGGATGCAGCCGTGCTGGGTTCAGGGTTCAGTAGTGGCTTCAGTTGGGCACGCACCGAACTCATTGATCAAACGATGTCCAACCGCGCGGGTGCTGTAGGGCCTTTCCTCAAAATCGAGGCTCCCGACGGCCGCTCGTTCTACCTTTCCGAGGTTGAATACTTTGAGTTCGCAGGAGACGGCACGCGGATCAATCTGACCAGTCTTTACACCGCCTACTCAAGCGGCCTCTTGGTGGCGTGATCATCCTTTTGTTTCTGACCCGTCCTGAATTTGCTCCGATCATCTGGCGATGGTTACAAGGCGTGAGGAATCGATGCTTGTGGCACTTCGAAATTTGAGCTTTCTTGATCAGCATCCGCTGCTGAGGAAACAGTGATGAGTGTTCAGGATCCCCTGGGTTTGACGACGGGTCGTGAGCGACTGCTGAACGATCTCGGCGCCGCGTTGGCCGGCCTTGCTCGCGGACCGAACTTAGCCCCGATCCTGGTGCCCAGTGTTCAGGGGGGCTTGTTTGTTCCGCCCTTCCTGGTCGAACAGTTCTCGGGCGTCAGCCAGTCTCCCGGCGGCAGCGTACCAATCGACCTGGGCAAGTATCCCGCCGCAGACCTCTCCAGGCTCCTGCCTGTCGTCGAAGGGGCGGTGTTATCACAGTTTCCGCTGCTTCAGCCGATCCTCGGCCAGCTGACACGCAGTGTTCCATTTCCCGATCTCGACGTGGTGTCCAAGCTCCCTTCGGTTGCCCCGCCATCGGAGCGGATCAGTCGGCCGGGCTTGATCACAGAAATTGAACCAAACGATCGCCTCGCGACTGCGACCCGAATTCCGCTGGCGATGCCGATTACCGGCGAGATCGCGGGATCGTCCGATGTCGACTGGTTTCAGCTTGATGATCTGGCCGCAGGGCATTTGCGGCTGGTCTTCACCAAGCCGGGCTCGACCTTCGGTTTGCTCGATACGCATCGCCTGACTTTCCACGACGCCGCAGGTAATGTGCTGCATTCCGTCGCGACGGGGCGCAGCGGCGGCTTCGAAGTGCAGATCGAGCAGGCGATCGAACGTGCTTATGTATCGATCCGCCCGGCGACAGACTGGCTGATTGATTCGCGGGAGTATTCCTTTCGGATCGACCATCAGCCGATTGCACCTGATCCGGATGACGCGAGGCCCCCGTCGCCTCCTCCGATTGACCCAGGCTTGCCGCCAGCCAAGGCGGTAGACCCCGCGCCACAGTCGTTGGTTCGTGAATCCGAGCCCAACAACGACCGCGTCTCTGCCGACCTCGTGCCCATCGGTTCAGTGGTTGCTGGCCATCTCGACTCCCGGGACGATCAGGACTGGTTCACGTTCAAGACCGATGCTCCGGGGCGGCTGAGGGTGGTGCTCGACCTGGAGTCGAGTAGCCGCTGGCTGAGCGCATTCGTCGTCCAGATCATCGACGGTGAGGGTCGTTCGCTCGCACGTGCCGCCACGGGTGGGGATCTCGTGCTCGAGGTCGAGGCAGCCCAGGTGGGACAATCCTTCTTCGTCGGCATCGAGTCGGCCGGGTTGTTACATGATCCCTCGCCCTATCGGCTGAAGGTCGGCATGGTCGCCGCTACACCCATTGCTCCACCGGTCGATCCGCGCATCATCACGGGCACGGTGCGTGGTGAGCAACTCGTTGGTACACCGGGGGACGACCGATTCGATGGCCGCGGTGGCGATGACACGCTGTTGGGTGGCGCCGGTACGGATGTCGCGATCTTCGGCGCGGCACTCGAGGATCTCTCGTTCTGGGAGGTCGATCGTCTGCATGCGGTGCGCGGCAGTCTGACCGCTGGCCCTCACGCCGGCGCCGTCACCCGATTGCTCGGGATCGAGACCATCCGTGCGTCGGACGGCGACCGCATGCTCGCGCCGCCCGAGTCCATTCAACCGATGCCGCTGAAGGCGGATGTCACTCAGCTGGCGATTGCCGATTCGCGACTCCCGAATCCGTCGTCCGCCCTCGATGCCAATTCCAGGCTCGGCACACGTCGCGCAGAGCGTTTGCAAGGCGGAGAGGGCGACGATCTGATCGATGGTGCAGGCGGCGCCGACACGATCTTTGGCGGAGCGGGCTCGGACACCCTGGCATTGCTCGCGCCCGCCAAGGCCTTCGAGTATCAGACACTCGAGGGCATTACCCGGGTGCGCGGTATCGATGGCGCTTTTGAATATGCCGGTCATCGCATCGTTGCGGTCGGCGTCGAGTCGCTCGCGTTCGCCTCCGGCGAGCGTGTCCAGCTCCCTGGCAGTAGCGGCCGTCCTGTGCTGTTGGGCACGACGGGACCGGACGTTCTGATCGGCAAGGACGCCGACGAGGTCATCGATGGACTGGGCGGCAGCGACCTGATCGACGGAGGGGCTGGTCAGGATACGGTGGTGCTCTTTGGCCCCAGAGCCGGATTCGACATCAGCAACCCGTTTGGCTCTCGGGCTGAGTTGCTGGTGCGTAGCGTCGATGAGGCGGGAGATTTCAGCCGTCCGGTCCTGGTGCTGCGCAATGTCGAGCGCATTGTCTTTACCGATGGCGAGGTGAGGCTCACTGCGCCGCCGCGTCTCGTCCTGTCGAGCAGTGTGACGCAGCTCACAGAAGGCGGCGAGCCCGCACAGGTCAAGGTTTCCCTCTCTGCTGCACCGAGTACCGATCTGACCGTCACGATCCGGGCGGGTAGTGATCTGTTGGCTGATCCCACGGCGATCGTCTTTACGCCTGATGACTGGGAGCAGGTACGGAACTTAGCGGTTTCCGCTCGGGATGATTCGCTGGTCGAGCCCACCGAGAAGGCGCTCCTCGAATTCAGCCTCTCGAGCAGCGCCAGCGTTGCATTACCACCGATTCGGTCGCAGGCCTTGAGCTTCACGGTCTACGACAACGACACGCCGCAATGGGGCGCCATCAGCGGCCGGCTCTGGGATGACTCCGATCGCGACGGGCTGGCCCAGGCCGGTGAGCCAGGTCTCGCCGGCTGGGTGGTCTTCATCGATCGCGATGGCGATGGATTGCCGACTGCTGGAGATGCGCGAGCGCGGACTGACACGGACGGCAGTTGGCGGATCGACGGCCTCGAAGCGGGCGAGTATGTGGTGCAGGCGTTGGTACAGCCAGGCTGGCAGCCGACCAGCGAGGCTGCCGCGAGCGATGGTGCCACCCTGGTCGATGAAGATCCCGGCAACGGGCAGATCATGTCGCCGGATCTGCAGGTCCTTGAGATCGACGCAGCTCAGGCGGCGTTGCTCGCGAGCCATCTTGGCGAGGCGACCCAGCTTGGCGCGTTCCGAGCCGATGCGCGGTTCACCGGGATCGACGGTCGTGGCACCGCGATCGTCATCATCGACACCGGCATCGATCTTGATCACCAGGCTTTTGGTCCGGACGCCGATGGCGATGGCGTCGCTGACCGGATCGTCTTCCATTACGACTTCGCGGGCCGTGGTGACGACGACGCCAGCGATCCCAACGGCCACGGCACGCACGTGGCAGGCATTGCCGCGGGGCAGGGGGCTTACGCCGGCGTGGCACCGGGCGCTGATCTCATTGTGCTCAAGGTGCTCGACGAGACCGGTCAAGGCCGTTCGCAGGACCTGCGTGAGGCAGTTGATTGGGTGGTGCAGAACGTCGATCGCTACAACATCGTGGCGGTCAACCTGTCTCTCGGCTTTGGCGATTTCCACACCGAGGCGACGACCGGTTTCCTGACCACGCCTCTCAAGGCGCTTGCTGACAGCGGCGTGGTCGTGGTGGCTGCATCCGGCAACGGATACGCGCGCAATCCCGTCGAGGGCGTGTCCTATCCGTCTTCAGATCCCTGGGCGATGTCGGTTGGGGCGGTCTTTGGCGCGAATGCCTCCTTGACCACGCCTGCCGCGCAGACGGGCCAGGTCGATGACATCGCGGCGTTCTCTCAGCGCGATGACACCGAGTCCGATACCTTTGCGCCGGGCGTGCAGATCAATTCGGCCTGGCTCAATGACGGCTACCGCGCGCTCAGCGGCACCAGCATGGCCACGTCGCAGGTCAGTGGCATGGTCGCGCTCGCGCAGCAGTTGGCGCTCGAGCGACTGGGCCGCCGGCTTGAGGCCGGCGAGTTGCGCGCGTTGATCGATGCGACCGGCGATACGATCATCGATGACGACGCTCAGGGCGACGGCGCCCTGCCCAATACCGGTCACAGCTTTGGCCGGATCAACATGCTGGCGCTGGCCGAAGCGGTGCTCGAAGCGCCCTTGCCGGTTTCCCAGACGGTGACGGTTCGCGAGGGACAGACGACCACGGGCGTCGACTTCGGTTTTGTCCCGCTTCAGTCGCCCGAAGGCCAGAGCGGCGATGACTTGATCGTTGGCACTCGGTGGGCCGAGCGCATCGCGGGCGCGGCAGGCAGTGACCGGCTGATTGGCGGCGCGGGTGACGACAGTCTCAGCGGAGGCTCTGGCGATGACCGGATCATCCCGGGCGTCGGCAGCGACCTGATCGATGGTGGCGAAGGCATCGACACGGTGGTGTTCGCTGGGGCGCGTGCCGACTACCGGGTGCAGGCTATTGGCGGCGGCAGAGTTCGGGTCGATGCGATCGGAGCGCGAGACACCGACCTGCTGACCAGGGTCGAGTTGCTCGCGTTCGACGACGCCCTGTTGAGCACCGATGGACTGGCCGAAG
>CAZAVT010000259.1:0-5259 GCA_964488395.1 uncultured Burkholderiaceae bacterium
TGTCCGGGATCCTGGCATCGCGAACATTGATCGCGATGCGCTCGATCGTGATGTCTTCGCGTCCCTCGGCCTGCCCCAGTCCAACAACGAGCGTCGGCGAGTACCTCGCGAGCAGGGTGTCAAGCCTGGCGAGGCAGTGGCCAAAAGCGCAGGGTAACTGCTCAGCGACCCAACGCTCCCCAGCCGCTGCATGGGCTGGCAGTGAGCGTGCGACTTCCCACGACACGTTCAGTCGATGACCCTCGAAGGGCTCGAATCCCGTAATCAGCACGGTCAACCGATCGTTCGTCATGCGTCGAGCCTTGCAACCGCCTCGTCGACCCGCATCACGTCGCCGAAATAGAGCCCCACCGTGTCGAGGGCGTGGCGATGGGCATCGTCGCTCGAAGCGGCATTGGCATCGGCGAGCATCACGACACCGTAGTCGAGCATCATGGCGTCACGCGCCGTTGATTCGCAGCAAACGTTGGTTGCGGTTCCGGCGATCAACAGGGTATCGATGTCGCGTGAACGCAGTTCCTGGTCGAGGCTCGACGAACCTGGGATCAGCGCGCTATACATGATCTTGTCGACGAACAGGTCGGTCTCGGCCGTCCGCAGTCCTTCGAACAGTCGGTAGCCCAGATGCTGGGGATGGAGCGTCTCCAGCCTGCGGGCGGCGCGATCCGCAGTGAGCATCCGCTGGTGGTGCCTCGCCCAGCGCTGTGCAGCGCCGACCGCGGTCGTCCTGACCCAGACCACCAGCCCGCCCGCCGCGCGAAGCGCGGTTGCGGCCTGATTGATGGCTGGCACGATCGCCCTGGCGTAGGCGTTACCGGCTGGGAAGGCTGGCGCACAGAAGTAGTTCTGCATGTCGATGACAACGAGCGCCGTGTGCGAGGCACTCAGCCGCTCATGCGCGTGCAAGCGTCCCTGACGCGCGATGATGCGATCACGGATCGCCGGCTCGGGCTGATAGGGCGGATGACGATCCGTGTGACGTCGCTGCGCTTTGGGCTCCATCATGCTCGGGTGTTCCTCACGGCCGCGCTGCAGGGCTCTGGCGGGAGGCGCCAGCCGGTCCGATGAATGCGAGCGCAAGGCTCGCCATCGCCGAGAGGATCAGGGCGCCAGCAAATGGCGGCAGGGTGGGTATCGATTCAGGAAAGCTGGCCACCATCAGGCCCTGAAGGAGGCTGCCGCTCTCGAACCAGCCAGGCAGGACCGCACCGATGCAACCCGCGAGCGCTCCGGCAAGCGCCGCGCCGGCCGTCATGCGACGCCACAGTCCAAGCAGCACCGGTATCACTGCGGTCGTACAGAGCAAGTCGGCGATCAGGAAGAGTCGCAGCACCGACAGGCCCTGCAAGGCGATCAGGACGACCGGCACCATCAGCAGCACGGTGATCCAGCGTGCGCGCGTGACCGTTGCCGAGGCGGTTTCGGTGGTGAGTAGCGATGCGATGCCGTTTTGCAGGGTGTCGACCGAGGACGCAACCAGTGCGATCGCCAGCACCAGCGTGATCAGCGACAGCCAGGGGCCAGCCTGCTTGACCAGCGCGAAGAAGGGCAGCGGCGGCTCGCCGAGCGGGATTCCGACCCCAGCGGCATGTAGCCCCAGCCCGCCGACCAGCGCGATCGCCGCAACCGTCGTCAGTGCGCCCAGCCAAGCCCCACGACCCAGCGCGCGGCCGTCTCGTGCCGCCCAGACGCGCTGCCAGTAACCCTGGTGAAACAGGTTCGCTGCCGTCACCGCGATCACCAGTGTGAGCGCAACCGAGACCTGAACACCCAGAGGGGCAGCCTGCAGCGTCGGCCCGGTTCCGCTGGTGGCTGCGCTCGGGACGGTGACCGCACCTGGCATGACCCAAGCGAGCGCAACACCGACGACAGCGAGCAGCAGGATCAGCAGCCAGGCCTGCCAGCTGTCGGTCACAATGCTCGCGCGCAGGCCGCCAACCATGGTGTAGATCAGGGTGGCTGTGGCGACACCCAACACACTCAGGGCCGGAGGCAACTCGGACAGCAGCGCCGTGATGCCGCCGACGGCCGTCAGCTCGGCGGTCAAAAAACACATCATGTAGAGGACTGAGAGTGCCGCGATCCAGCGGCGCATCATGGGCCCGAAACGCTGGTTGGCATACTCTCCGATGCTGCGGCCGCGTGGCAGACGCTGCCGGATCGCCGAGCCGATCCACGCAAACACGAGAAAGGGTAGCGCTGCGCCCACCGCATAGCCAGCAAGTGCGATGGGGCCGACGAAGGCACCAATCTCTGGCGGCGCGAAGAGGATCCAGGCGCCGAGACCCGAGGCCATGAACGACAGGCCGAGCGTGCGCGCGTCCTGGCTGTTGCGCGCGGTCAGATAGTCGTCGGCGTCGGTCGAGGAACCGCGCGCGCGCAGACCGATCAGGATGAACAAGAGCAGTGAGGCGCACAAAGCGCCGAGGCTCGCCAGATACATGTCGCACTTCCTCCGCCGGTGTGAACCGGATCAGGTTCCAGGGTCTGTGGCGAACGCATCGACACACTCTCAGCCCATGAGGCGACACCGTCAACGCGATGGCACCGGCAGGGCTCCCCTGGCGACTGGGTTTTGTAAAGGGAACTCGCACGACATGATAGACGATGCTGCGATCATCGTCGCAGCGTGGCCCGCCGATGGCCGAATTTGTTCGGCGGATCTCCGTTGACGCTGGACGTCGGTGAGGGTTCAGATCACTTCGCTCGCTTGAAGCGCCTTGATCGCCTCATCCGAGTAGCCCAGTTGAGCCAGGATTTCCGCGCTATGCTCGCCAGCGCTTGCAATCGGCCGGTGAATGCCACCTTGCCCATGCTCAAGGCGAAAGGCCGAGCCTGCGAGCTGCACTGCTCCGTGGGGCGTCTGCGCTTCCTGAATGAAGCCTCGATGGGCAATCTGTGGATGGGCAACGGCCTCGGGCAGGCTCATCACCACCGCATTGGGCACATCAGCGGCCGTCAGTCGACGTTCCCAGTCGGCCGGCTTGCCCTCGCCAAACGCGGTCTCGATGATCTCGCGAAGCTCGCTGGCGTGCTCGATGCGCGTAAACCAGTCAGTGAAGCGCGGATCCGAGAGGACGTCGGGTCGGCCGAGTTCCCGCATCAGGGACTCGAACTGCTTTTCGGTCAATACCGCGAGAACGATATATCCATCGCCGCAGCGGAAGCGATCGGCCGTTGGCTTCATGCTCACCGAGCGATTGCCGAACTGCTGGTGTCGATAACCGGCGACCGTCCATTCGGCGATCTGGCAGTTCAGAAAGCCCATGAGTGAATCGAGCATTGCCACATCCACAAACTGACCCCGGCCGGTGTGCGTGCGCTGGTAAAGCGCGCTGGCGATCGCAAATGCGGTGGTCATGCCGGTGCAGATGTCGGCTGCCGCGAAGCCTGCGCGCATCGGTCCGTTGACCGGCTCGCCGGTCAGCATCATCAGGCCCGACATCGCCTGGATCTTGCCGTCGAAGGCGGCCGTGCGGCTTTCAGGGCCGGTGGTGCCAAAGCCCGAGACTGCACAGTAGATGAGTCGAGGATTGATCTTCGACAGGGTGCTCCAGCCAATCCCCAGCCGCTCCATCACGCCGGCACGAAAGTTTTCGCACACCACATCGGCGGTCTCGACCAGCTGATGGATGATGCGGACCGCCTCGGGCTTTCGGACGTCGAGCGTCAGGCTGCGCTTGTTGACATTGACGGCCATCCACGCCGGACCCATACCGCGATCGCTCCACTCCCTTGACGTGGGCGTGACCCGCATGGCTTCGCCGCCTCGCGGTTCGATCTTGATGACGTCGGCGCCCTGAAGCGCGAGTTGGGCCACGCCGAACGGTCCTGACAGCACATGGGTGAAGTCGAGAATCCGCACATTGGCATAGGCTTGTCCAGCGGTCGCTGGCTGAGGATAGGTGGGTGTGTGCTGTTCGTTCATGACCTCATCACTCCAGCCTGATGTCGAGCTCGGCAATCAGCGCCTGGTAGGTGCGGCTATCGGATTCGATGCGATTCGAAAAGTCCGTAAGACCGGTGTACTCGGGGTACTGACCGAAGCGCTGCAAAGCGGCGCGGGTCTCTGGCTTGGCGACTTCCTCGCGGAGCACCGATGCAATCCGCTGAGCGGCTTCAGGGGGAAAGCGCGCCGGTCCGAGGATGCCGAACCAACTGCCGACCGACGCATCGATGCCCTGCTCGGCAAGTGTTGCGACCTCGGGTAACTCAGGGTGACGAACCGGAGCGGTTGAGGCCAGTGCCTTGACCTTGCCGGCCTTGACCTGACCTAGCGCGACCGGGTCGTAGATCAGGTCGATCTGTCCGGCGACCAGATCGTTGAGCGCAGGTGCCGAGCCTTTGTAGGGCACGTGAACCAGCTTGATGCCGGCGCGATGATGCACCACCTCTCCGGACAAGTGGGTCGCGGTTGCTACGCCGGCGGAGCCGAAGGTCAACTTGCCGGGCTGCGCCCGAGCGAGCGCGATCAGCTCCTTCATGTTGTTGGCGGGCAAATCCTTGCGGGCGGCCACCAGACCATAGCTGTTCGAGAGGGTTGCAATCGGCGTGAAGTCGCGCAGCGGATCGTAAGGGACTTTCTGCAGGTGGGGCGTGATCGCAAAAACCGCTGTGGGTGCGAGGAGCAGCGTGTAGCCGTCGGGATCGGCTCGCGCCGCCATCTGCGCCCCAATGGTCGCGCCGGCGCCCGCACGGTTGTCGATGATCACTGGCTGGCCAAGTGCCGCCGTCAGCCGTTCGGCCGCCCATCTCGCGACCAGATCTGAATTGCCACCGGCCGGGTAGGGCACGATCATTCGGATTGGGCGGCTCGGCCAGCGCTCCTGGGCGCGCACGGGCTGGGCCGATGCGAGCGCCAGGCCGGTGGCGATGAATCGGCGACGGCTTGAGGGGTGACTCATCGGAGTCTCCTTTTTCTGCTGGTGGACGGCTGTACTAACCCAGATCAGCGACCTTTCCACCGAGGGGCACGCTTTTCCTTGAAGGCTCGAGCCCCCTCGGCACCGTCCTCGCTGTCTCGGACAGCCAGCAATTGTCGCGTGGCTCGGCCGGCCTTTTCCGCTGGGCCTTGCGGCATGACCTCGTTGGTGATGAAACGCTTGAGGGTCTTGAGGACGAGCGGTGCGAACCCCGCGATCTCGCGCGCCATCTCCAAGGCGCGCGCGACCTGTTGTCCGGTGGGGACGATCTCATTGGCAAGCCCGACCTCGTAGGCGCGGCGCGCGTCGATCACCTTGCACAGCATGATCAGCTCCA
>CAZAVT010000260.1:0-4704 GCA_964488395.1 uncultured Burkholderiaceae bacterium
GTCCGCCTACCCCAACAAGCCCATTCGACTGCTGTCATGCTGCACCGGATTTCCGGAGAACGTCTCCCGGGTGCTCGCGCAGGCGATGCAGGAGCAGCTGAACAATCACTCGGTGATCGTTGAAACCCGAGCCGGGGCCAATGGCATCCTCGCGGCCCAGTATGTGGCGACCCTGCCGCCGGACGGCTATACGATCCTGATTGGCACCAACTCGACCCATGCGGCCAATCAAAGCCTCTACAAGAAGCTCCCCTACGACTACGTCAAGGACTTTCAGCCCCTCGCGGGCGTCGCCCGAGGCGCCTTGCTGTTCGTGGCCCGCTCCGAGGTGCCGGCACGCAACGTGGCGGAGCTGACGGCGCTCGCGCGCCAATCCCCTGGCAAGCTCTCCTACGGCTATGGCAGCTCGTCAGCGCAGGTCGCGATCGAGCTCTACAAGCTCATCGAAGGACTTCAGATTGTGCCGGTGCCCTATAAGACCAATCCGCAGGTCACGCTGGACATGCTGGGTGGCCGCATCGACCTTGCGGCGAATGTCGCCACCGAGTACCTGCAGCACATCCAGGCCGGAAAGCTACGGCCGCTTGCGGTCACCGGTTCGACGCGACTGAAGAGTCTGCCCGAGGTGCCGACCATGGCGGAGGCGGGCGTCAAAGACTATGACCTCACGTTCTGGAACGCCGCCTATCTGCCCGCCGGAGTTCCCGCGTCGCTCTTGAAGCGGGTCAACGAAATTTTCGTGAACGCGCTCAAGCACCCCAAGGTCGTGGCCTTCCTCGAGAACAGCCTGACCGCATCGTTCGCGCACGACCCCGACGAGCTGGCGCGTTTCCAGGTCGCCGAACACGACAAATGGCAGCGCGTGCTGAAGGCCGCCGGCGTCGAACCGCAGTGACCGCAGGGAGTCCTTCATGACTGTCGAAATCAAGTTTGTTGATGCCCCCTTGGGCCACGAAATCGTTGGGGTGGACGTCGGGCAAACGCTGTCAGACGAGGACTTCGACGCGATCGAAGCCGCTTACGACCGCTACGGCGTCATCACGATCCGCAACCAGCAGCTGACGCCCGATCAGCAACTGGCGTTCTCCCGGCGCTTCGGGCCGCTGGACCGTTACGTGCTCGAGCGCTACAACCTCAAGTCGCATCCGGACATCTTCGTCATCAGCAACATTCTCGACGATCAAGGCGTGCCCATCGGTCTGGCAGACGCCGGGCGCTACTGGCACACCGACATGTGGGTCACCCAGCGCCCGCCCCGTGGATCGATGCTCTACGCGATCGAGGTTCCCACCCGCGACGGTGAGGTGTACGGCGACACCTGGTTCTCGAGCATGTCGGCCGCCTATGAGGCGCTGCCCGCCGATATTCGTGAGCTCATCGATGGCCGACAGGCAGTGTTCTCCGGCCGCAAGAATGTCGAATACCGGATCGCCCATACGCCGGTCGATCCGCGGACCGGTAAACTCTCAAAGGCCGACGAAGAGGGCATGCGCGAACGAGCCGCCAACATGCCCGCCGAAATCATGCACCCGATGGTCAAGACCCATCCACGAACCGGCCGACGCTCGATCTACTGGAGCCAGGGCTCGGTCGACCGGATCGTCGGTCTCGAGCCCGAGGAGTCGGACCGCGTGCTCGCTTTCATCGAGCGTCACGTACTGCAACCCCAGTTCGTCTACCGGCACCGCTGGCGAGTGGGTGACATCGTGATCTGGGACAACATCAGCTGCATCCACAAGGCAACGGGCGATTTCGAACTGCCGCTGCGTCGGCACATGCACCGTACCACCCTGTCAAGTTCGGTCTTCGCACAATCATGAAAATCGATCGCATCACCACCCGCATCGCGGCCGTCCCACTTGACGAGCCCATCATCAACCCCTTCCTCGGGGCGCGCACCCAGTTTGCAAGTCTGATCGTCGAGGTCCACACTTCCGAGGGCACGAGTGGCTTTGGCTACGCCTCGATCGAGAGCGTCAGGATGATCCGTGCGGTCCAGTCGATCATCGAGGAACTCGAGGGACTGATCCGCGGCATGGATCCGATGTGTCGCGCACTGGTCTACGAACGCATGTGGCGCTCGACCGTTGACCTCCTGCACGACGGAGCGGTCAACCTCGCGATGACGGCGATCGATGTCGCGCTCTGGGACCTGTTCGGAAAACTCGCTGGTCAACCGCTCTGGAAGATCCTCGGCGGCTTTCGGCAACGGCAGCCTGTTTACGCAAGTTGGCAATTGTGGCGGCATCAAAGTGACGAGCGCTGGCAGCAGGAGGCCGAGGGCTTCGTCCGCAAGGGATTCAAGGCGATGAAGCTGCGGCTGGGTGTGAGCCGCCCCTTCGACGAGGATGCCCGTCGCGCGCGGATGGTGCGCGAGGTCGTGGGCCCGGACGTCTCTCTGATGGTCGACGCACTCTGGGGACTCACGGTCAACGAAGGCATCCGGATGGCGCGGATGCTGGGCGAGCTGAACTACACCTGGCTCGAAGAACCGGTGCGCGAGGGCGACTTCGCGGGACTCGCCCAGGTCCGACAGGCGCAGGCGCTGCCCATTGCCGCTGGCGAGCGGATCTCGCGGATCGGTCAACTGAAGGACCTGATTCCCGGGATCAACCACGCCATCCTCGATGCCCATCACCTGGGCGGCATCACGCCCTGGATCAAGGCCGCATCCGAACTCGAATCACTCAACATCCCGATTTCTGCGCACTCCCACCCCTTCACCCACATGCACCTGCTCGCGAGCAATCGCAGCGGCGCCTGGGTCGAGTACATGCCGTGGTGGGACGTGCTCTTCGACAACCCCCCCCAGCCGGTGGACGGCGCCTTTGAGTTGTCCGACGCGCCCGGCCTGGGCCTGCGGCTGAACGAGCCGAATCTGCGGAAATTCGCGATCAGCTGAACGAAGTAGGGGTCGCGCGATCGATGGCCGCCGCTTCGGCGGCGCGTCGCTCGATCCCGACCCAGTCGCGTGCCGCAATCAGCGCGGGCGGCGCAAGCCAGGACCCGCCGACCAATCGGACGTTGGGCTCGGCCAGAAACGCAGCCAGATTGTCAGGGCTCACCCCACCGGTCGGGCAAAACATCAGATCGGCGAGCGGCCCGCGCAAGGCACGAAGCATGGCGATGCCGCCCGCCTGCGCCGCGGGAAAGAGCTTCTGCAGCACAAAGCCGCGCTCTCGCGCGCGCATCGCTTCAGAGGGGGTCATCACGCCGGGAATGAAGGGGAACCGCAGGCCCAGAGCTGCATCCAGCAAGGTCTCACTCGCACCCGGTGACAGGCCAAAGGCCGCACCCGCCTCTCGGGCTCGCCCCAGATCGTCGGCGCTCAGCAGGGTCCCGGCGCCGGTCTGAATCGCTGGCAGATCCCGCGCGAGGCGAGCAATCGCTGGCAAACCGCCGGGGCGGCGCAGCGTCACCTCGATCACATCGATGCCACCGCGAAGCAAGGCCTCGGCCACCGGCAAGGCCTCGTCGGCAGACTCGAATGAAATGACGGGCACGACGCGGGATCGAATCGCGGGCAGAGTCATGGCAGCAGGCTCCAGCGGTTGGCAGGGTCGGGGGACAGACGCGATCGTGTCCACGAATGATCCGGCCCTCGGACAGGGTCGAATGCCGGATCCGGGTTCAAAGCAACGGGCTCGCGCCTTGCTCGCTTGAGGATACCTGTTCGCGAAACAGCCTGAACAGGCCACGGCCCAGGGTCTGCGGACCCGCGGGAGGCAGCACAGCGAGTTCACGGGCTGACCAGACGGCCTCGTCGACCCGGACATCGAGCACGCCACGCTCACAGTCGATTTCGATCGGATCGCCATCGCGCAGGCGCAGAATCGGACCGCCGGCGGCGCTATCAGGGCTCAGGTGGATGGCGGCCGGCACCTTGCCGGACGCACCGGACATCCGGCCATCGGTAACGAGCGCCACCCGAAAGCCCTGATCCTGCAGGGCGCCCAGCACCGGCGTCAGTTTGTGCAACTCTGGCATACCGTTGCTGCCCGGCCCCTGCCCCCGCACCACGGCGACGAAGTCGCGCTGCAGGCGCCCTTCGCGATGGAGTGCGAGCAGGTCCTCCTGTCGATCGACGATCAGCGCGGGGGCGTGAACGCGTCGATGCTCGGGCGCGACCGCGGACACCTTCACCACCGCCCGGCCGAGCCGACCCTGCAACAAACGCAGCCCGCCGTCCGCCGCAAAGGGCTCTCCGACACCCCTCAGCACCGAGGGATCGCAGCTGGGCAAGGCTGGCACCCAGCCCAGCGCGGCCGCCGCGCCTTGCGCCCCGCCTTCAAGCGCAGGCGCGTGGGTGAACCGAGACAGCCCAGGGCCGAGAATGGTCTGCACCTCTTCATGCATCGGGCCAGCCCCCAGTAACTCACGGATCAAGCAGGGCATGCCACCAGCTGCATGAAAGTCATTCACATCAGCCTTGCCGTTTGGATAGACCCTCGCAAGCAGCGGCGCGCACCGCGACAGATCGGCGAAATCCTGCCAATCGATCAGGATGCCGACCGCTCGCGCGACCGCGATCAGGTGGATCGTGTGATTGGTCGATCCGCCCGTCGCATGCAGGCCGACGATTGCATTGACAATCGCACGCTCCGAGACGATCTGAGCATACGAGCGCATCGGATCGCGGCTGCGGGCGGCGGCAACGGCCATCCGGACCGCCTCGTGATCCAGCGCCTCGCGCAAGGGCGTCGC
>CAZAVT010000260.1:4714-5211 GCA_964488395.1 uncultured Burkholderiaceae bacterium
CAGCCCCATCACCTCGAGGATCATCTGGTTGGAATTGGCGGTCCCGTAGAAGGTGCAGGTGCCCGGCGCATGGTAGGCCGCCTGCTCCGCCGCCATCATCGTCGGCCGATCAAGCTCGCCCAGCGCATAGCGCTGGCGCATCGCCGACTTCGCCTCATTGGACAGGCCCGAGGGCATCGGCCCCGCAGGGACGAACACCATCGGCAGGTGGCCAAATTGGGCGGCGCCCATCAGCAGGCCCGGCACGATCTTGTCGCAGATGCCCAAGAGCAGCACGCCGTCGAACACATCATGCGACAGCGCGACTGCGGTGGCGAGCGCGATCACATCCCGCGAACAAAGCGACAGTTCCATCCCTTCGTAGCCCTGGGTGATGCCATCGCACATCGCGGGCACCCCACCTGCGACCTGCGCCGAACCCCCCAGCGCCGCGGCGTACGCTCGCAGCCTCGGCGGATAGGTTTCATAGGGCTTGTGCGCCGAGAGCATGTCATTGT
>CAZAVT010000261.1:0-5204 GCA_964488395.1 uncultured Burkholderiaceae bacterium
CGTACGCCCCGACGCATCGATCCACGCCTAAGGTCGCCCGTCATGCCCTTAGCAGATTACGATGTGCTGATTGGTGGGGCTGGCGGTGCGGGCCTGATGGCGGCCATTGCCGCAGCATCCGCAGGTGCGCGGGTCCTTGTCTGCGAGAAGCAGTCGAGCCCTTCTGAATCCTCGACCGCGCTGTCAGTGGGTCGGGTTAGCTTTTGCGCCACTCCCGTTCAGCACCTGGCAGGCGTTGAAGATTCCTGTGAACGGATGACCGAGGACCTGCTGCGTACGGGACGCTATCTGAACGATCGCGCGCTGGTCGCAGCATTCATGAGCGCGCAAGAACACACCTGGGAGGTCCTGAGCCAGATCGGGGTTCGTTGGTCACCAACGGTGACCGCCGTCGCTGGCATGAGTGTGCCGCGCGGTCACTTGACCGACGCCCGTGCGCTGGTCGATCGCCTCCACAGTCATGCGATCAAGCTCGGCGTGGAAGTCCGGTGTAATGCCCCGCTCAACGCTCTGCTTCTTGGCCCGAACTCGCAGGTTCAGGGCGCCCGGGTGAAAGGAAGCAGCGGTCGATCGATGGAGATCTGGGCCACAAAGGGAGTGATTCTGGCAACGGGCGGATTCGCCCGAGATCCCGATCGTCTCTCCCGCATCGACCCTCGCTTCAAGGCGGTGAGAAGCACTTCGGGCCAAGGTCATACAGGCGACGCCCTGCGCATGACAGAATGCGTGGGAGCCCTGACCCGCGATCTCGAACATGTCCAGCCGAGTTTCGAGCAACACATCAACGGGCACACCTCTGGCGATATCCTGATTCTTTATTATCGGGGCGGGATTATCGTGAACGCCAAAGGCAATCGGTTCATCGATGAGTCCAAGTCCTACAAGGACATCGCGCGCGCCTGCCTGGATGAGCCAGGCCAGATGGGCTTTCAGATCATTGATGGCCTGGTTTACCAGAAGGCGGTCGAGGAATATCAACGCGCTGGCCAGGGATCACCCATGACGCTGGACCCGCGCCGTCGCAGTCTACTGATTCGGGGAGATTCGATCGCAGCCCTGGCCCAGGCCTGCGGGATCGAACCTGCGACCCTTGAGGCAACGATCGAGACCTATAACCGTGACATCGATCGCGGCCAGGACACGCTGCATGGCCGGCGCTTTTTATCTGGCAGTTTTGGCATACCCTTTGCGCTGAGAACGCCGCCCTTTTACGCGTTTCCGACGATTGGACATCTGCTCGCGACCTACGCAGGCCTTGCGGTTGACCATCAAATGCGAGTGCTCGGTCCCCACGGCCCCATTCCCGGGCTTTATGCAGCCGGCGAGGCTATCGGAGGGTTTCATGGTGCAAGCTACCAGTCCGGAACCGCCATTGCCAAGGCGCTCGTCTTTGGTCAAATCGCTGGACAGGTCGCTGCGGCAGCCGAGCCAGTCACCTTATCGTTCCCGTCATGATTGAGGAGGAGTGCCCATGAGCTCATTGATTTGTCGCGCTGCCAGCCGAGCCTTGCTGGCTTGCCTCGCCATTTTCTTCTCGAGCCACCCGATTCAAGGCATAGCGCAGTCGCTGCCTTCGGACAAACCGCTCAAAATCATCGTCCCTTACCCACCGGGGGGCAGTGCCGATCCGGTCACCCGGCTGATCGCACAGCAGTTGGGGCCGATCCTCGAGCGCACCGTGATAGTCGAGAACGTCGCGGGCGCTAGCGGCAATATCGGCACTCACCAGGTTGTGCGAGCAGCCCCAGATGGCATGACGCTCGTCCTCGCGGCAACGCCTTTGTCGACCAACCCCAGCTTTTACAACAATATTCCCTTCGATGTACTGACCGATCTCGCGCCGATCACGATGATCACCCGTCAGCAGTTCGTGCTGGTGGTGCACCCGTCGGTGCCTGCCAATTCAGTACCGGAGCTGATCGCCCTGGCCAAGTCGAGCCCCGGCAAATTGACCTTCGCATCTCATAGCGCAGGAGGCGCCACTCACCTCGCCGCCGAGCTGTTCAAGGTGATGGCGGGGATCGACATGATCCATGTGCCCTACAAGGGTCAGGCACCTGCGGTCGCGGATCTGGTCGCTGGCCATGTATCGATGCTTTTTGACAGCGCCTCTACCGCGATGACCTATGCTGCAAGTGGCAAGCTTAGAGCCCTGGCGACCACAGGCCCCTCCCGCTCGACACTGGTGGCGGACGGCAAGCTGCCCGTGATGTCTGAACATCCAGGTCTTGCGGGCTTCGATGTGATCGCCTGGTACGGGTACATGGCACCTGCGGCAACCCCAGGCCCCGTACTCGAACGCTTGGCAAATGCCATCAATGCTGTCTTGAAGCAGTCCCAAGTCAGCAGCAAATTGAACGCGATGGGCTTTGAGGTTGTCGGGACAACACCCGATGAGTTCAAGGTTCATGTGCAACGCGAGGTCGCAAAATGGGCCAAAGTGGTCAAGGAATCAGGGGCCAAGCTTTGAGCGCGGTCCGACGCGCCTACGTCGGAGAACCCGGACGACAGATTCACTATCACGAAGCGGGCACAGGAAGAGCGGTGCTCCTGCTGCACTCGGCTCCCCGCTCGTCGCGCGCTTTTCGCATGATGCTACCGACGATCGGTCAGCGATTCCACGGCATCGCCCCGGACCTTCCCGGTTTCGGGCAGTCGGATCCGGTCGAGGGTGAGGTCACGATCGAGGCGCTTGCCGACGACATGATCAGTCTGCTCGATCGCCTCGGTATCTCGCAGGCGGACGTGTTTGGCTACCATACTGGCAATAAGGTGGCTGCAGCCATGGCCGCTTCTCACCCCTCCCGGGTACGGCGTCTGATTCTTTGCGGGCAGATTCACAGCATCATCCCCGACAAGGCTAGGCGAGACGAAGCAATCCGCCTGATCGTCGAGAAGTACTTCACCACCTATCCTGACTCTGAGGCGGGCGATGGGTATTTGCGACGATGGCAGGCGGACTGGACGGATGTCGCTGCCTTCGCGCAACCGCGAGCGCTCTTCGGTCAATCTCCCATCCAATCCCAAGACATTGAGGCGCTCAAGATACGAGTGCTGGACCATGTACAGGCACTCGCCCACGTCGCCTCGACCTACCAAGCCAATTTTGGCTTTGACTTCGCCCAGGCGCTGCGCCAAATCCAATGCCCAACCCGGGTCATCGAACTGGTGATGCCCGATGAAGAGCACTACGGGCGGCAACTCGCAGAGGTGTGCGCGCTGCTCAAACAGGGATCAGGAAGCACCTTGATCGGAGCTGGCAAGGTCGCGCTCGAGTCTCACGCGAAGGAACTGTCCGAAGAGATCGTTCAATTCCTCTCAGGCTAAGCGACGGATCACGAATCAATCAATTCGCCATACAGATCATGTTCGTCACTGTCGGTAATCCGAACCTGGACGAAGTCGCCAATCGGCAACGACCCCTCTCCCCCGAAACGGACGACGCCATCAACCTCTGGCGCATCCATACCGGTGCGACCAACCGCATGAGCGCCCTCCTCACTCGCCTCGACGCCGTCGACCAGCACCCGAAGCGTTTGACCCACATGGCGGGCAAGGCGCCGAGCTGAGATTTCGCTCTGCACCTGCATCAATCGATCGCGCCGCTCAACCCTGAGCTCATCGGGCACCGCATCGTCGAGCGCATTGGCGCTGGCGCCCTCGACCGGCGAATAGGCAAAGCAGCCGACACGGTCGAGCTCGGCTTCCCGGATGAAATCAAGGAGATGCTCGAATTCCGAAGCGGTCTCGCCAGGAAAGCCTGCAATAAAGGTACTGCGGATAGTGAGCTCGGGGCAGGCCGCACGCCAGGCACGCACGCGCTCGATGTTCCGTTCGCCGCTAGCCGGTCGCTTCATGAGTTTGAGGATTCGCGGGTGCGAGTGCTGAAACGGAACGTCGAGGTAGGGAAGAATCCGCTGCTCGGCCATCAAGGGCAGCAGGTCATCGACGCTCGGATAAGGGTAGACATAATGCAAGCGGACCCAGGCCTCGTGATCACGCGCGAGCGCCCCGAGCTCCCGGGCGAGCTCGAGCAGGCGCGTTCGAACGGGCCGTCCCTCGACAAACCCAGTTCGGTAGCGGACATCGACGCCGTAGGCGCTGGTGTCCTGGGAGACCACTAACAGCTCCTTGACGCCCGCTGAAAAGAGCGCCTGCGCCTCACTCACGACCTCACCGATCGGTCGGCTGACCAGATCACCTCGCATCGAGGGAATGATGCAAAAGCTGCAACGGTGGTTGCACCCCTCGGAGATCTTGAGGTAAGCGTAGTGTCGAGGGGTGAGTTTGATTCCGCCGGGCGGCAACAGATCGATGAAGGGATCGTGCGGCCTTGGCAGAGCTTCATGCACATGCGAGAGCACTTCGTCAGTCGCGTGAGGTCCGGTCACTGCCATGACCGCAGGGTGAACCTGGCGCACCAGATTGGTCCCGTCGGACGCTGAGCGAGCGCCAAGGCAACCTGTGACGATGACCTTGCCATTCTCGGCAAGGGCCTCGCCGATCGCATCGAGCGACTCTTGAACTGCATCGTCGATGAAGCCGCAGGTGTTGACGATGACCAGGTCGGCTCCCTGGTAGCTGCCCGAGACCTGGTAGCCCTCGGCTCGCAACTGACTGAGGATGCGCTCCGAGTCGACCAGTGCCTTGGGACACCCTAGTGAGACAAAACCGACGCTCGGTTCACGCGAACGCACGGCTCGGCTCGCGCTCCGCCTGGGACGCGCTGCAGAAGTGGCCGGACTCATTTGCGTTCCGGCGTGGAGCCAGGGAAATTGAAATTCTGGAACATATTGCGCGTCTGCGCGTTCATCTGTTCCTGCATCTGGACGAAAAGGTTCCGGCTCTGATCGATGTATTGGCCCATCATCGCCTGCATCATGGGGGCCTGCATGGAGAGGAACTGGGCCCAGGTGTCCGCGCTGGGCATCTTGTTTGAGTCGTAAAGCGAGGACGATTGATCCTGCAATCGGGATTGCAGATCCACGAACGTCTCGAGCGTCTTCTCGAGATAGGCGCCCATCATCCCCTGCATCGCGTGACCGTAGAAGCGAATGATCTGCGCAAGCATGTCGGTGCTGAAAATCGGCGCACCCATGGCCTCTTCCTCGAGGATGATCTGCAGCAGGATGCTGCGGGTCAGATCCTCGCCGGTCTTCGCATCGACCACCTGAAACGACTCGCGCTCAAGCACGAACTGCTTG
>CAZAVT010000262.1:0-5201 GCA_964488395.1 uncultured Burkholderiaceae bacterium
AAGGTCCGCACTTCGGGTGCGTCACAGTCCGACTTCGTGGCCCACTTCGGGGGCTCCGGCGTACCGGTCGCCTTCGGTGAAGTGCAGCAGGCGCTCGCAAAAGGCGTCATCGATTGCGCCATCACCGGGACGGTGGGCGGCTACTCGGCCAAGTGGTTCGAGGGCGCCAAATATCTTTATCCGCTGCCGATCAACTGGGGTAGTTCGGCCAATGCCGCCAATGCCAAGAGCTGGGATGCACTACCGCAGTCGGTGCGTGACTTCCTGATGAGCAATATCAAGGAGCTCGAGGCCTCGATCTGGGAGCAGAATCGCGTCGAGAATGACATGGGCCTCGCCTGCAATACGGGTGGTCAATGCCCGCTCGGCAAAGCGGCCAATATGACGCTGGTCAAGGTCGCAGCCGAAGACGAAGGTCTGCGCCGTGAGGCACTGCTTCAGACGGTCTTGCCTCGCTGGGCCAAACGATGCGGCAGCGATTGCGTCAAGGATTGGAATGCGACCGTCGGCAAGCTGGTCGGCCTCGAGGCTCCCCTGCAATGAGCCCTCTCCCTTCGGCAGGCCCGGCGTCGGCCGGGCTTGCCGGCGCACCGGAATTGTGGTCCGGTGCGCCGGCCACGGTGCTCGATACCTCGAGTCTCGAAGCGCTCCTTGACAATCGGATTCCCGCGATCCACATCGCCGGATTTGTGGAGCCGGAGCTCTGTCGGCGTTTCTGCGCGGCGGTGCGGGGTGCGCCGTTGCGCCACTACAGTGTGCAGCCGCCCGTCGCTTACCTCGGTATGGCCCAGTATGAGTACCGATGGAATCGCCCGAAAGCGGATTACTTCGCCGACGTGGCGGCGGCTGATCAAGCCTGTCGCCAGGTTTTTGAGCAGAGCTTCGACCCTCTGGCCAAGGTGACCGCTGCGGTCTCGCAGGTCTGGAGAGCGGGCGCTGGCAAGGCCCGCGAGCCGGAGCTCGGCGATTATTTCGCCGGCATCATCCGGGTGGCAGGCGGCGGCATCAAGCTGCATGCTGATTTCGCTCCGATCAATGCGCCCGGCTGGTCGGTTGCGGAGATCGACGCTCAGATCGGTTGGAACATCTATTTCGAGGTGCCGGAGGTCGGCGGCGACACGCAGGTCTATGGCGAGCCCTGGCAGGCCGATCTGGTCGATGGGCAGGCGCCGCCCAGCTACGGGCTCGACCCGGCGGCGCTCGCGTCGGTGCCCTGCTATCGCTACCACCCGCGACAGGGCGAGTTGGTGTTTTTCAATGTCCGCAACCCGCATGCGGTCACTGCTGGCGAGGATGCGACTCGATCTCGCGTATCGATCGGAGCTTTCGTGGGACGGATGCCGGGCGGGCGCCTGGTCATGTGGAGCTGATGCCTGGTGCAGCGAGGTCTTGCGCGCGCATCAACCGAGGATCTGGGCGAGGAAGCGGTCGATGAGCGTCGCCAGGCCGGCTGGATTGTCCTGGGACAGCCGATGATCGGCGCGTTCCAGCCACTGCAATTCGGCTTGCGGCAGCGACCGGGCGACCGCCTCGATCGATGCAGCGGGCAGCACCGTCGAGTTCGATCCCCCGATGACCAGCGTGGGCCCGGTCCAGTGCAGCAGGCCGGTCAGCGGCCTGAGAAGCTGCGCTTCGGTCGCGCTGACCCCGCCAGGGTGGTAGCGCCATGTACACTCGCCGTCAGACGTGGGCATCAGCAGGTGATCGAGGTGGTGCTCGATGACCGTGTCGGACCAGAAGCGGATGAAGGGCAACACGGCTCGTGCAGCGTCGCGCGATTTCAGTCGTTGCTGGGCGGCGACCTGAGTTTGCACCAGATCGTTGATGGCCGCGGGAATCGCGACGGCTGGCTGGGCTGCGATCACGGCCAGGATTCGGCCCGGAGGCATCCGGGCAGCCGCCATCAGCGCGAGTGTGGCGCCGGTCGCCTGCCCGCACAGGACCACTGGTTCTGCCCCGCTCGATTCGATGACGGCGATCAGGTCGTCGCAGTGGTCCTCGAGGCGATAGCCCGTTTCCGGCCAGTCGCTCGCGCCGTGCCCGCGCAGCGCGGGGGTCAGCATGCGCTCCGGACGGTCACTGGCGGCGATCACATGATCCCAAACCCTGGGCGAGGTTCGGTTTGGATGCACGAAGATGATCGCCGGCGAGACGCCAGGGTACTCGTCGACGGCGATGCGGATGGGGCCGGACCGGATATAGCGCCGTTGATGGTCGATCAGGGCCATGCCGGGTGTCCTCGGGCGAGAAGGCGCAGGGGAATCGGTCATGGTCATACGCGGCCACCGGCCGTTTTTGTGGATGTTGGATTGGCATTTCAGCACATTCGGGAGCAACACCCATGGCAGTATCGTCGGCGAGTGAAAATCCGGTCATTGCCCTGGCCCGCCTGGTGGCCGGCGCGCGATTCGAGGACCTGAGCGAGGCCGCGGTTCGCGCGACTCGTACCTTCCTCCTCGATACGCTAGGGTGCGGGGTCGCGGGCAGCACCGCACCCAAGGTGGATGCGGTTGTCGATGCAGCGCGCGGCTGGGGCGGAGGTGAGGAGGCGACGGTCTGGGGAGATCGTCGTCGGCTGCCGGCTGCCCAGGCTTGTATTGCCAACGGTTATCGCATCCATGCGCTGGAATGGGACTGCGTCCATGAGCCTGCAGTCGTTCATCCCATGGCGACACTGCTGCCGGCCTTGTTTGCCAACGCCGAACGTCGGTCGGCCAGCGGACGACCGGTTGACGGTCGGCAACTGATGCTCTCGATCGCATTGGGCGTGGAGATCGCAGCGATGATCGGTGCCGCGTCGACCTCGGTGATGCGGTTTTTCCGGCCGGCGACCTGTGGCGGCTTCGGAGTGGTTGCCGGGCTGGGCTCGATGGAGCGACTCGATGCCGCAACGATGATGGATGCCTTCGGCATCCAGTATGGGCAAACCTCTGGAACCATGCAGGCCCACGTCGAGGGCTCGACCCTGCTGGGTCTGCAGGTCGGTTTCAATGGGCGGGCTGGGCTCACGTCGATCGATCTGGCGATGGCTGGCATGAGCGGCCCGAAAGACATCCTGACGGGCCTTTACGGCTACTACAAGCTATTCGAGACTTCACACGATATTCCCACCTGGTGGGCGAAGCTGGGCCAGCAGTGGCAGATCACGCGGGTGTCGCACAAGCCTTTTCCGAGCGGGCGACTGACGCATGCGGCCGTCGATGCCCTGCAGCAGGCACAAGCCGAGCTCGGCTTTCAGGCCGCTGACCTGGCCTCGGCGGAGATTGCCGTCCCACCGCTGGCCTATCGTCTGGTCGGCCGGCCCGATATCGCAGAGCCCGCGCCCAATTACGCGCGGCTTTGTATTCCCTACGTCGGCGCAGTGACCTTGCTCGACGGGGGCTGCGAGCCGGAGGCCTTTGCGGCGGGTCGGCTGAGAGATCCCACGGTGCACGCGATCGCCGCCTGCATCACGGTCCGGCAGGACGACAATCCTGACGTCAATGCACTTTGGCCGCAGCGTTTCGACTTGAGGCTGCGCGACGGGCGGCGCTGGCAGCGGGTGATCGAGGCGCCGATTGGTCACCCTGACAATCCACTTTCGGCCGACCGACATCTTGCTAAGTTCCGTCGGTGCTGGGCGCTGTCGGGGATGCCAGCCGCCCAGGCCGACGGGGTGATTGCCATGGTCGAACATCTCGAATCGGTCAGCGATGTCGCTGAGCTCGCTCGCTTGCTGGCGCGCACGTGAGCGATCATCCAGCCGCGCGCTGAAGGAGTCTCTGAACATGCCGAGTCTGTCTGTTACACGCGAAGGGGCGGTGGCGACCGTCCGCGTGTCCAATCCAGCCAAGTACAACGCGATGACGACTGCGATGTGGGAGGATCTGCCGCGCCAGCTGGAGGTGCTCGATGCTGATGAAACGATCCGGGTGATCGTGATCGAGGGAGAGGGCGGCAAGGCCTTCGTCTCGGGCGCCGATATCTCCGAGCTCGAGCAGCATCAGCGCGATGCCGAAAGCCAGATGCGCTTCAACCGCTCGCTGGAGGACGCCTACCTGTCGCCCACCCGCTGCTCCAAGCCCGTCGTGGCCAAGATTCGTGGCATCTGCATGGGCGGAGGACTGGGGTTGGCAGCCGCCTGTGACCTGCGGATCTGTTCGTCGGATTCACGCTTTCGGATGCCCGCCGCTCGACTCGGCGTTGGCTACACCTCGATTGGGGTGAGGCGCTTCTTGCAGGTGATCGGCTTGCAGCACACGATGGATCTGTTTCTTTCGGCCCGTATCGTCGATGCCCAGGGCGCGCTTGCGATGGGGTTTGTCGCTCGCGTGTGCGAGCCTGAGGCCCTTGACCAGACCGTTCGGGACTGGTGTGAACTGGTGGCCGCGAATGCGCCGCTGACGCTAAGAGCGCTCAAGCTCACCGTCAATGACTGGCTGCGCGAACCCGCGCTCCATGTGTCCGGTGAGGTCGAGGCGGCGATCCAGCGCTGCTTCGAGAGCGAGGACTATCGCGAGGGTGCCCGAGCCTTCCTCGAGAAGCGACCCGCGCATTTTGAGGGGCGCTAGTCGAGCCGCCGGGTGTTTCAGTCGACGATGAAGAGCCGTGCTCCTGCAGTGGTCGACGAGCGATGCGGTTCGGCACCATCGGCCACCTGGTAGCTCACGCCCGGGCTCAGCAGAAAGCGTCGCCCGTCGGAAAGCTCAGTCAGCAGCTCGCCTTCAAGGCAGAGCAGGATGTGGCCCTTGCTGCACCAATGATCGGCGAGATAGCCTGGTGAGTACTCGACCATCCGCACCCGGATCGGGCCGAAATGCTGCGTTCGCCAGAACGCCTGGCCTGTCTCGCCGGGATGGACGGTTGGTTCGATCGTGGACCAGTCGGTCGTGCCAAAGGGCAGGTTGTCGATGTTCATGGTTCTCGGGCAAGATGGAAAGTGCCAGCCGAGCCTCATTATCGTCTAAGCCGGCGTAGCCCCGGCCAATCCAATCCTCTTACCGAGCGCCGAACCATGCATCCGACAGGCATCCGCCAGAGCATCATTGATCGAGTGATTGCCCGCCGCGGTCGGCTGCACTGGTTTGATCGGATCGATCCCGCACGTGTTGCATTGTTGGTGATCGATATGCAGCAGACGTTTTGTGCCCCAGGCTCGCCCGCCGAGGTGCCGCAATCACGCTCGATCGTGGCGACGATCAATCGCTTGAGCGCGCGCTTGC
>CAZAVT010000263.1:0-5152 GCA_964488395.1 uncultured Burkholderiaceae bacterium
GGCGAAGCCCATGCCCGAGTACTCAATCATGTGCCCGGCCACGATCTCCGACTCGCCTTCCACCACATCAAACGGATGGCGGTTGGTTTCGGCGACCGAAGAGATCACATAGACCACGAAGATGGGCAGGAGGGGCAGCCAGTTCCAGGAAAGGAAGGTGAGCCCGATCCCTGCGAAAAAGCCCTCGCCCTGCCCCATCACGATATCGGTCATGTTCAGGCTGCCCGATACCATCAAGACCACCACCAGCGCGAAGCCGATCGCGAGCTCGTAAGACACCATCTGGGCCGAGGCACGCATCGCCCCGAGGAAGGCGTACTTGGAATTGGAGGCCCAGCCAGCGATGATCACACCATAAACCTCGAGCGAGGTGATGGCGAGCAGCAGCAGCAGACCTGCGTTGACGTTGGCGAGCGCCTGCTCAGGTCCAAATGGAATCACGACCCAGGCCGCGAGCGCGGGCATGATGGTCATAATCGGTCCGAGCACGTAGAGCGCCTTGTTGGCGCGTGCCGGCACGATGACTTCCTTCAGCAGGAGTTTGAGCGCATCAGCGATCGGCTGAAGCAGCCCCCAGGGCCCCACGCGATTGGGGCCATGGCGAATGTGCATGAAGCCGATCATCTTGCGCTCCCACAGCGTGAGATAGGCCACGCAGCCCATCAGGGGCAGGACCACCGCAATGATCTTGATGAGATTCCAGACAACTGGCCAGGCCGTACCGAAGAGGCCGGCCCCCCAGTCGCTCACGCCCAGCAGCCAGCCGTCCATCAGCGCGCCTCCGTCATCGATAGCGCGCCCCAGGCAGCGGGCAGTCCGGCGGTATGCGGATGCGCGGCCGCGATGCGTACCACGCCGTCCGCGAGACCATCATCGAGCTCAACGGGGAGATCGATCGAGCCGGCATGATCGCCGTGCCGCTGGCTGATTCGAACGCGGGCCGCACCCGTGAGCCCCGCTTGCGCGAGGGTGCGCGCGCTGATCAGGGCTCGCGGCGCTCGCGCATCGCGTGTCGACTGCAGGCTTTCGGCGCGGCGTACGATCGGGTCGACGAAGTAGATCGGAACGTCCGCGAGCCGCTCGAGCGATCCGCCAGGTGCTGTTGACGGCAATGACAAGTCGCCGCTCAGCCGATTGCTCAGGCGGGCCGTCCAGCCGTCTGGCAACGCCGCTGCACGCACCGCCTCGGCGCTGTCAAAGGCGATCCCCGCGACGCCCGTCAGGTCGGCAAGCACCCGCAACACTTTCCAGGCGGGCCGGCACTCGCCCGCGGTACGAACCACCGCGGTGAAGGTCTGCAGGCGGCCTTCGCTGTTGATAAAGCTACCCGCGGTCTCGGTGAAAGGCGCGATCGGCAGCAGGCAGTCGGCCAACTCGAGGAGCTCGGGCGACTGATAAGCGGTGAGCGCGATCACCGATTCGGCCCCAGCGAGCGCGGCCCGAGCCGCGACGGGTAGGGCGTGGTCCAGGCTGGGCTCGTTGTTGAGCAACAGGTAGAGTGAGCGAGGGGACTCGACCATCGCTTGTGCGGTCAGGCCCTGTGCCGCCGGTACGGCACCCGCCAGCCAGGCGCCCACCGCGTTGGCCGACCCACCGAGATGACCGACGGTGGCCCCCGTCAATTCAGCAAGCCTCTGCGCGAGCCGAAGCAGCCGCGCCTGCGCTGGGTGATGCGCCACCGCGAGGCCCAACAGGATCGCACGACGCTCGCCGGTGGCGAGCTCTGCTGCCATCGTCTCTTGGGTGGCATCCGGCTCGATCCCCGAGAGCGCTGGGGGAACCGGCTGGCCCTGCGCACGCAAGGCGGCCACCACAACACCCGCCAGGACGCTCTCCCACTGCGCGGGCGCGGCAATCGCCTGCTGCGCAACGGGCATCAGCAGATCGTCGTTGCTGGCATGAAGCACTGAAACACGCCCACCACGTTTGACGGCCTGACGCAGACGGGCAGCAAGCAGCGGGTGGTCCTTGCGCAGGAACGATCCGACCAGGAGGACACGGTCGAGCTGCGCGATCGATGCGACCGGCATCCCGAGCCAGGGAACGCCCGCACGGTCGGCATCAGCCGACGCATCAACCTGGCGCAGACGGAAATCAACGTTGTCGCTCCCCAGGCCTCGCATCAGGCGGCCCAGCAGATAGCTTTCCTCGACGGTGCTTTGCCCAGAACCCAGGGCACCAAGCGCCGACCCACCTCGCTCATCGCGCACCCGGGTGAGCGCATGTGCGGCGTACTCGAGTGCTGTCGCCCAGTCGACGGTCCGCCACTGACCGTCCTGTCGGATCATCGGCGCAAGCAAGCGATCGGGCGCGTTAAGCCCCTCGTAGGAGAAGCGATCACGGTCGGACAACCAACACTCGTTCACAGCCTCGTTGTCGAGCGGCACGACCCGCATCACACGATCAGACTTGACCTGCACCACCATATTGGACCCGAGCGAATCGTGCGGCGCAATCGATTTGCGACGAGACAATTCCCAGGTGCGGGCACTGTAGCGGAAGGGCTTACTGGTGAGCGCACCCACCGGGCAGACATCAATCATGTTGCCGGAGAGTTCGGAGTCAACCGATCGGCCGACGAAGCTCATGATCTCGGAGTGTTCGCCGCGCCCGG
Source organism: uncultured Burkholderiaceae bacterium (assembly GCA_964488395.1). Classification (GTDB taxonomy): domain Bacteria; phylum Pseudomonadota; class Gammaproteobacteria; order Burkholderiales; family Burkholderiaceae_E; genus SYIM01. The sequence goes on from CAZAVT010000263.1 coordinate 2,615, forward strand.
CCATGCCGAGCTCCATCACACCGGCAATTTCCTGGCCGAAACGAACGCAGCGGGTGCAGTGGATACAGCGGCTCATTTCCTCGGCCGAGATCAGCGGACCCATCGGCTTGTGGAAAACAACGCGCTTTTCCTCGTGATACCGGGATGCTGAGCCGCCGTAGCCGACCGCGAGGTCCTGCAGCTGGCATTCACCTCCCTGGTCACAGATCGGGCAATCGAGCGGATGGTTGATTAGCAGGAACTCCATCACGCCCTTTTGGGCGGCAATCGCACGGGCCGATTTGGTCTGGACTTTCATCCCGGGGGCAACTGGCGTCGCGCAAGCCGGCAGGGGCTTGGGGGCCTTTTCGACATCGACCAGACACATCCGGCAGTTGGCCGCGATCGAGAGCTTCTTGTGGTAGCAGAAATGAGGCACGAATACGCCGAGCTTCTCGGCCGCATGCATGACCATACTGCCAGGCGGCACCTCCACCTTCTGTCCATCGATTTCAAGCTCGACCATGCTTGCTCGTCCTGCTCACAGGTAGGTGGGGACCATGCACCGGCGGTGTTCCACGTGCCAGGCAAACTCGTCCCTGTAGTGCTTGAGAAAGGCACGGACTGGCATCGCCGCGGCATCGCCGAGCGCGCAGATAGTCCGTCCCTGGATGTTGTCAGCGATGCGATTGAGCTCGTCCAGGTCGGACATCGTGCCCTCGCCATGCTCGATCCGATGCACCAGTCGCCAGAGCCAGCCGGTCCCCTCTCGGCAGGGCGTGCACTGGCCGCAGGACTCCTCGTAGTAAAAATACGAGAGCCGCAAGAGCGACTTGACCGCGCAGCGGGTCTCGTCCATGACGATCACCGCGCCAGAGCCCAGCATGGACCCAGCCTTGGCGATCGAGTCATAGTCCATATCGGTGGCCATCATGATGGCGGCCGGAAGCACCGGCATCGACGAGCCGCCTGGGATCACCATTTTGAGTTTGCGCCCCCCGCGCACGCCACCCGCGAGCTCGAGCAGGGTCGCGAAAGGCGTACCCAGCGGGATCTCGTAATTGCCCGGGCGCTCGACATCGCCCGAGACCGAGAAAATCTTGGTCCCGCCGTTGTTGGGCTTGCCGATCTCGAGATACTGGGGACCGCCGTTGCGGATGATCCAGGGCACCGCGGCAAAGGTCTCGGTGTTGTTGATCGTGGTCGGCTTGCCGTAGAGCCCGAAGCTCGCTGGGAACGGTGGCTTGAAGCGAGGCTGCCCTTTCTTGCCCTCGAGAGATTCGAGGAGCGCGGTTTCCTCGCCGCAGATGTAGGCCCCATAGCCGTGGAAAGCGTGCAGCTGGAACGAAAACTCGGAGCCGAGAATCCGCTCACCGAGGTAGCCCGCGGCGCGGGCTTCATCGAGCGCGGCTTCGAAGCGCTCATAGGTCGAGAAGATCTCGCCGTGAATGTAGTTATAGCCCACACTGATGCCCATCGCGTAGGCAGCGATTGCCATCCCCTCGATCACGATGTGCGGGTTGTAGCGAAGGATGTCGCGGTCCTTGAAGGTACCGGGCTCCCCTTGAGCCCAGTCGGGAAACCCGCACCGCCACGACCTCGCAGGCCCGAGGCCTTCAGCTCGGCAATGACCTGGTCGGGGGTCAGCCCCTCGCTGAGGATGCGCTTGAGTGCCTTGTAGCCATCACGCGCCTCATAGTCTGCCAAATGCCAGCCATCCGGCGAGGACAGGCCCGCCAGGATCTGCGGCTTGATGTGGCGGCCGTGAAAGCAGGTCTCCTGCACACGTGCGTCGATCAGCAGGTCAGGCGCTCCCATGATGTTCAGTCCTGTGCCTTCAGCTCTTCGATCAGCGCATCGAGCCGCTCATTGCTCATGAAGCTGCACATGCGCTTGTTGTTGACGATCAGCACCGGCGCGTCGCCACAGGCGCCCTGGCACTCGCTCTCCTTGAGCGTGAAACGCCCGTCTGCTGTGGTCTCGTTGTAGTCGATCCCGAGCCGAGCCTTGAGGTACTCGCCAGCCTTGGCACCATCGCGCAGAGCACATGGCAAACAGGTGCACACAGCGATCTTGAAACGACCGACCGGGCGGGTGTCGTACATGTTGTAGAAGGTCGCAACCTCCTGGACCGCGATGGGGGGCATCGACAAGCGTGCGGCGACCGCTTCGATGACACCCGGCGAGACCCAGCCATGCTGGTCCTGGGCGATTGCGAGCGCTGCCATCACCGCGGACTGCTTCTGATCGGCGGGATACTTGGTGAGCTCGCGGGCGATCCGGGCATCGGACTCGGGCGAGAGCACGAAGGGCGTTTCCTCGGCCACGGCAATCATCGGTCGATCTCCCCGAAGACGATGTCCTGAGTGCCGATGAGCGTGACCACGTCGGCAATCATGTGGCCCCTCGCCATCTCATCGAGCGCCTGTAGATGGACGAAGCCAGGCGCGCGGATCTTGAGCCGATAGGGCTTGTTGGCGCCATCCGACACGAGATAGATGCCGAATTCGCCTTTGGGATGCTCGACAGCAGCGTAAGCCTCGCCTTCGGGCACATGGA
>CAZAVT010000264.1:0-5149 GCA_964488395.1 uncultured Burkholderiaceae bacterium
CCCGCAGGACATGGCGCTCGTCAGCAACGATCGTAGCGACTGGCTCGACTTGCTGGCCGTCCCGGTGAGTAGTGTCGAGCAGCCGACCGAGACGATGGCGACTGTGGCTGTCCAACTGCTACTGCGCCGCATTGCCGATCCTGGACGATCTTTCGAGTCCATCGAACTCAAGCCCGAATTCGTCATCCGCGAGTCCAGTCGTCGGCCCCATCGCACAGGTCGTCAACGGAGTCAGGGTCCGTGATTGGCGACGCCGGCGCAGGAGCGTCCAGCAAATCAACGCCTTTCTGCTGCCGTTGACCTCAGTGTCATTCATCAAAAACCGTGGAGGAGACCCACATGCGACCACCTTATCAAACCCGTTCAGTAATTGCCCTCGCGGCGCTCACCTGTGCGGCTGGCCTGATCGCCGCCACACCCCAGGCGATCGCGCAGGAGCAGGCCCTCACCGTGTCCCTGGGCCGGCTGCCCTGGGGGGCGCTCAACAGCCCCATCACCCAGCACATGATTCGCTCCAAGGGCTTCGAGGCCGAAGCAGCCAAGCTTGGCTACCGGCTCACGCTTGATTGGCGAGACTATCCTTCTGCGCCACCTCAGGTCGAGGCCATGCAGGCGGGCAAGCTCGATATGGGTGTGTGGGGCAACGTGCCGATTGTCCGCAACATCGCGGGAGGACAGCCCATTCATGTCCTTGCACTCGCTGAAGGTGGCCTCAATTTTCAGGTGGCGGTACCCAAGGATTCGACCATCCGCACGATCGAGGATCTCAAGGGCAAGCGGATCGGAACACTACTCGGAGGCGACCCGCACTTTTTCCTCGCGATGATGTTGAAGGCCCATTTCGGCAACGCCGACCCGGCCGCTCAGGGCATCACGATGGTTCAGTCGCCCAGCTTCACGATGCTCGCGTCGATGCCCAAAGGACTCGACGCCGTGACCCTGATCACCCCCTCGTTCCTGCTTGGCCAGGAGCGCAAGACGCTTGACGGTCTGGTCGATAATTTCGGCCGCACGGGCAGCGCCTACGAAGGTCCGCTCGGCAAGGGAGCAGGTCATCTGGTGCCCTCGGTCCAGAAGTCGGACTTCTATCCGGAGGGCTACTATCTACATCGGACGATGTGGGTCGGACGCGGGGAGTTCGTCAAGCAGCATCCGAAGCTGATCGTGGCATTCCTCACGGCTCTGAACAGGGCGACCGCGGAAGTCGCCGCCATGGATCCGGGCGTGGTCTCCAATCTTGCCCAGGAGTATTGGAAGTTGCCACCCGAGCAGGGCAGCATCATCGTCAAGGATGACCTGCTCTTCAAGCGCACGTGGACCTGGCTGACCGAAGGCGACTTGCGCAGTCTGGTGGCCAACTCGCGCTTCATGCGCGAAGCCAAGATTCTGCCCCGTGAACTCTCCTGGGATGATGTCGTTCGCAATATCGAGCCCATCGCGCCACTCGCGCGAGAGGCCTGGGCACGAGGTGGTAACCATCCTGCAGCGGCTAGCTTCAATGACTCATCGGCGGATATCCGCGGCGCGGTGATGTGGGATCACTCAAGATTTACCCGCAAGTGATCGGACGATGCAGTTGACGTTGTCCTGGTTGCGCCTGGCGGCGACGGGGCTGATTCGCTATCTGCTCGCGCTCGGTCTGTTCGTCGTCGTCTGGCACCTGGCCTCGGTCTGGGTCGGCAAACCCAATACCTTGCCTCGCCCGACCGAGGTGCTGTTTCAGGCCATCGATTTGATCGCCACCGGCGAGCTGTTCGGCCACGTCGTCCACACCCTGCGCAGGCTGATGGCAGGTTTCGCGCTCGCCTTCGCGGTGGGGGTGCCGCTTGGTATGGCCCTGGGGCTCTCGCGCACGCTTGCCGATTACGTCACCCCGGTGGTCGAGACCCTTCGTCCCATTTCAGGAATTGCCTGGATTCCGCTCGCGCTCTACGCGCTTGGGGTGGGCGGGGCCTTGCCTCACTTCATCATCTTTTACGGCGCGGTGTTCCCGATCCTGGTCAACGCAGCTGGTGCGGTCCGGCAGGTCGATCCCGGATTGATCAATGCCGCGCGCACGCTGGGCGCCTCGCGGTTGCGCGTGACGCTGTCCATCGTGCTGCCGGCGTGCCTGCCGATGATCTTCGTGGGCGCACGTCTGGGTTTGGGCGTGGGCTGGATGGCCGTGATCGCTTCCGAGCTGGTGGGGGCACCCTCGGGTCTGGGCTACATGCTCGAATGGAACCGAACGATGCTGATGAGCAGGCGGGTTCTGGTCGGCGTACTGACGATCGGGTTTCTGGGCTACCTGATGGATTGGTCGCTGCGCCGCGCAGCGCGAGCGCTGACGCCCTGGTGGATGGGCTGGAGGCAGCAGCATGGCTGAGTTGAGAAGCGCCATCGCCAGGTTGCGTGTCGTGGGCCTGCTTCGCGCGCTGACCTTGCCAGCGCTGTTACTCCTGGTCTGGCAGTGGCTGGCCCCTGCCGATGCCTCTCAGACGGGCATCGCGCCAACGCCGCTGGGCGTTCTGCGTGGCTTCTGGGAGCTCAGCCTCAGTGGCGAATTGCCACGTTCGTTGTTGCAGAGTCTGATCCGGATTGCCAGCGGGTTTGCGATTGCCTTCTCGCTCGCCCTGGCGGCGGCGGTTCTGGTCTGGATGTCGCGGCCGATCGAATACCTTCTCGATCCACTGATCGAGACGTTTCGGCCGATTGCCCCGATCGCCTGGATACCGCTCGCGATTCTCTGGTTCGGGACCGGCACCTGGGCCGCGATTTTTATCGTCGGCTACGCGGTCTTTTTCCCTGCCTTTGTCAACACGCTTGCGGGTTTGCGGTCCGTTGATCGTCGCCTGCTCGACGCAGCGCGTACGCTGGGAGCAGGGCGTTGGTTGATCGTGCGGGATCTGATCCTGCCGGGGGCATTGCCGTCCATCGCACTGGGTGCGCGACTGGGCATCGGAGTAGGCTGGGCCGCGATTGTCGCGGCGGAGATGACCGTCGGCTCGAAATCCGGTGGGGGTGCTTCGGGAGGACTGGGGCAGATGATGTTCATCTTCCTGTCCTATTCGCTCGAGTTGCGCTACATCATTGTGGGGATGATTACCGTGGGTGTCGTCGCAATGACCATTGATGTGGCGATGAGGGCGCTGGAACGGCGCCTGATGCCGTGGGCGAGGTAATGCAATGGACGTGATGCAAGGCGGGCCGCGCCTCGCCTGTAGCGGGCTGGCGATGGAATACCGGAACGCCCGCAGCGGTGAGCGGGTGCCCGCGCTAGGTCCGATCGATCTCGAGATCGCCGCTGGCGAATTCCTCGCGGTGGTCGGGCCCAGCGGTTGCGGCAAGTCGACGCTGTTGTCCATCATCGCAGGGCTCGTGACGCCCACCGCCGGCGGCGTGCAGCTCGATGGCAGACCGATTTCAGGACCCGGGCCCGAACGCGGTGTCTGCTTTCAGGACTACGCGCTCTTTCCCTGGATGACCGTCCTGGAAAACATTGCGTTCGGCCCCAAGGCGCGTGGTTGGCCGCGCGAGCGCCGCCACGCCCACGCCCGAGACTTGATCGAGCGGGTAGGGTTGACCGGGTTCGAGGGCCGTTTCCCGCATGAGCTCTCTGGCGGCATGCGACAGCGCTGCGCGCTTGCACGGGTACTGGCCAACGATCCCCAGGTGCTACTGATGGACGAGCCGATGGCCGCGCTCGATGCGCAAACTCGACAGCTCATGCAGGATGACCTGCTGAGGGTCTGGGGTGAGGGTCCTGAGCGCAAGACGGTCATTTATGTCACCCACAGTATCGAGGAGGCGGTGTACCTGGCCGATCGTATCGTCGTCATGTCAAGCCGGCCGGGCCTGATCAAAGCGGATCTTCCGAATGACTTTCCCCGGCCTCGCAGCGACATCAAGACCCGCGCCGAGTTCGGTCTGCGGGTCGATCAGATCTGGAACCTGATTCGCGGCGACGCATTGCGCGCGCTCGCGCAAGGAGAGCATTGAATGAGCCGTGAAACAGCGCTGAGTGCGGTCCAATTGATCCGCTTTCTCGAAACACAGGGCGTGACCCATATCTTCGGCATCCCTGGCGGGCATACCTTGTCGATCAACGATGCGCTGATTGGGAGCGGCATTCGCTTTGTCGCAACCCGTCACGAATACGGTGCTGCGAGTGCCGCTGCCGCCTGGGGGCGGATCACGCGTAGGCCCGGGGTGTGTCTCGCCACCTGTGGTCCCGGTGCGACCAATCTTGCAACCGGCCTCGGAGCGGCAACCCGAGACTCCTGTCCGGTCGTCGCGATCACGGTCAGCAATACGATGCGAGATATGGGTTGGGAGGACGCCCAGCATGCAGACGCTGTTGCCGTGCTGGCACCGCTCGTCAAGTGGTCCTATCAGGTACGGCATCCAGACGAATTATCGGCGGCAGTCGCGCAGGCGTTCCGAATTGCGATGAGCGGCAAGCCCGGGCCGGTCCATCTGGACTTCGCGCGCGATCTTCTCGAGAAAGGCCAGACGGCCTTTGACGGCCCTGCGGCCAAGCGCGAGCCCGGTGCGCAGCGGCTGCATGCCGACCCGCAACTCGTGTCGCAGCTCGCCGACCAGCTTGTCAGGGCGCGTAAGCCGGTGCTGTGGGCCGGTAATGGGGTTCGAGCCTGCGATGGTGCCCAGCCGCTTCTCAATGCCGCGAGCCATTTTGGCTGTGCGGTGCTGACCACCTTCAACGGCATCGGGACTGTACCCACCACCCATCCAAATGTCTTTGGCGCCCGCTCCCGGGTTGGTACTCGGCTCAGCAACGCGATTCTCGCGGAATCCGATCTTGTTGTCGCGATCGGCAACAGTCTCAACGGCGTGAGCACTTCGCGTTTTGCGATCGAATTGCCCAGGCTCATTCAGATCGATGTCGAGCCCGGACGGATCGGTCGTCGCTATCCCGTCGAGCTCGGCATCTGTGGGGATGCCGGCGCGGTGTTGGGGCCGTTGCTGGCCCATGAAGCGGGACCAGGCCGTGGCGAACGCGAGCAGTGGCTGGCGGGCTTGCGCGCGGCAATGTTGACGCCGCCCGACCAGACCTCAACCTCGGCGATATGAATGTAGTTGCCGCTCTGCTCGATCCGCACGTAGCGGCCGGCCGTCGCCGTCCCCCAGCCATCGTCGCGCACCGCGAGGT
>CAZAVT010000265.1:0-3235 GCA_964488395.1 uncultured Burkholderiaceae bacterium
GCGCAACGGCGACATCACCCGGGCCCGCTTTGGCGATGAGCGATTCGTCGCCAAGGACCCCTTCAAGGCCCGCAGCTTCGAGATGAGCCCCGAGGCCTTCGCCGATCACGACAAATTTGCCGCAAGCTACAACCTGCGCATGCAGGCCTCGCTCAATGTGGGTGGCTCAGGCAAGCCCGGCGAGACCGATCTCACCGACCAACTGCTGAAGGACGGCATCGACCGCAAGGCCACCGAGCGCCGGATGAGCGAACGGCTCGTCCGCAAGCCGGACGACGATCTTCTCGCCGGCGCTGACGCCAAGGACGCCAAATCGCTGTCGCGCCGCTCGAGTGTCGGCGGCCGCGATCACTTCGCGGTCCATCGAAGCGGCAGCCTGGATACGGATTCGACCGTGGCCGAGACGCAATCGGACGGGGTCTCGGCCGATACGGGCTCAAGGCGGGCCAGCTTGTCGAGCGAGCGAACAGAAACGGATCTGTCGATTTTTTCGGACCTGAACGACGCGCCCCCAGCGCTGCCCGATGAAACACCGATCACGGCGGAGAACAAGCAGCAGCTCGCGGATCAGCCCGGCCTACGAAGCTTTTTCGGTCCGCCCGATGCAGCGACATCCGATTTAAGGGAGCGACTCACCAAGCTGCTCGCGGCTCGTACCGGCTTTCCCGCGCCCCCCGGCTCGACGCCTCTGGACTTCCTGAACGACGGGACCATCACGGTCGGCCAGCTCAAGGCGACCATCGACTCGATAAGTCTTAACATGGGCATTCAGGAACCAGCGGGACAACGTCCGGCCGATGTGCTGGCGCAATTCGGTCGAACATCGGTTGATACCCTGGACGATGGCAACTGCCTCTTCGCCGCACTTGCCCACTCGTTCGGCAAGGGCGACAGCATGGACCAGGCGGCTGCTCTCTCGCTGCGCCGCGAGTTGCGGGACGCTTTTGAGGTGGCCAAGCGCTACCCCGCGCAGCTCCAGACCATCGCCGGCGGCAACACGGACGCTGCCGTGGCCTTCGTCGAGGGCGTGCTGGGTCAGGGACTTGACGGCGGCGCGGTCTCCCCAGACGGCTGGGGAGGTCCGGAATCGCTAAAGCTCGCCGCGATGCAAAACAAGCGCCCGATCGTGACCATCACGAGCGAGGGCACACAGATCTTCGATGCCCAGGGCGGCATGGAGCGATTCACGCCCGATCAGCTGGATCAGCTCAAGTCCCGCTACGCGTCGCTCGACAACCCGGTCGTGCTGACGCTCGAACGCTTTCACTGGCAGGCGACTGAAGCAAGCGTCTGAGCCGAACCAGCACGCGCGCTCAGCCCGTAGCCCCACCCGGGATGACGGCGTAGGCTCCGGCGGCCGGCGCGATCCGATAGCGCCCCCCGGTCTGCCAGGCACGACCCGGCTCCCGAGACACGGCGAACACGGCGCCAATCGGCGTGTCGAAGTGCAACTCCACCACGCTGCCCAACCACGCAACCTGCGCGAGCGTCGCGGCAAGACCGGCCGACAGATCGTATTGCCCGTCGACCTGCGCCTCCCGCTCGTCGGTGATCGCCCAGGATTCGGGACGGATCGCCAGGCGCACGGCACCCGGCGGCCGAAGCGCGGGCCAGCTGCCCGACCTCGGCTCGGTGGCTGGAGGGAGTTCCAGGCCGCCCAAGAGCAGCATGCCATCGGTCCGTCGCTCGGCAGGATATACGGCTGCCTCACCCAAGAATCCTGCGACAAATTCGCTCGCTGGACGCTCGTAGACCGTGCGCGGATCGCCGGCCTGTGCGACCCGCCCGCGCTCCATCACGATGATCTGGTCACTCACGGCGAGCGCCTCGCTTTGGTCGTGGGTCACATAGGCCACCGTCAGACCAAGCGCTTGCTGCAGGCGCCGGATCTCGTCGCGCATGGATCGGCGAAGTCGGACATCGAGATTGGACAGGGGCTCGTCAAAGAGCAGCACCGCCGGTTCGAGCACCAGCGCTCGGGCGAGCGCAACCCGTTGTTGCTGCCCACCGGATAACTGCGCGGGCAGACGCTGCTCGTAACCCGCCAGTCCGACGCTCGCCAGGCTCAGGCGCGCACGCTCGATGGACTCGTCGCGTGGCACCCTGCTCGCAGCCAGCCCATAGCGGACATTCTCAAGCACCGACAGGTGCGGAAAGAGCGCATAACTCTGGAACACCATGCTGACGTTACGCTCAGAAGGGCCCAGGTGCGTCACATCAGCCCCATCAATGAGCACGCGGCCGCTGCTGACGGTCTCGAGCCCGGCGATCATCCGCAAGGTCGTGGTCTTGCCACAGCCCGAAGGGCCGAGGAGCGTCGTGAGCGTGCCCCGGGGGACGACGAAGCTCACCTCATCGACGGCAAGCAGCGAGACCGCTCCGCCATAGCGCTTGCAGACCGCCTGCAGTTCGATCCCTGCCGCGTGATCCCTTGTGGTGCTCATGAATGCGCCGATCGTCGACCCAATTGCCGCTCGCCAATGAGCCAATGGATCGTCAGGGTCGCCACGAGCATCAGCACGATGAGGACCGAGCAATAGGCCAAGGCCACGCCGTATTCGCCGTTGCCGGCACGACCAATGATGTAGGTGGTGGCCAATTCGTACTGGGCGGTGACAAGAAAGATCACGGCGGAGACCGTGGTCATCGAACGGACGAAACTATAGACCAGCGCCGCGACCACCGCGGGCTTCAAAAGCGGCAAGGAGACCCGCCAGAGCGTGCGCAGGGTGCCGGCACGCAGCATCAGCGAAGCCTCGTCGAGCGATCGGTCGATCTGCCGAAGGGCGGCACTTCCCGACCGGACGCCGACGGGCAGACTGCGAAAGACGAAACACAGCACGATGATGAGGCCCGTCCCCGTGAGTTCGAAGGGCGGAACGTTGAAGGCCAGGATGTAACTGACCCCGAGAACCGTACCCGGGATGGCAAAGGTCAGAAGCGCGGAGAACTCAAAGGCTGAGCGCCCCCGAAAGCGCGCTCGCTGGACCAGCCACGCGACCAGCAGGCCAAACACCGCGCACAGGGGCGCCGCGATCGCCGCCAGCATCACCGTCGTGAACAAGGAGCGCCAGGCGGTCCCGGCCCAGATCAGGCCGTGTTCGCCCCACTGCAGCTCGAAGGCGGTTCGGAAATGCGCGAGTGTGAGGTTGTAGTCGCGCCCCCAGGTCTGGACGAAACCGCCCGCAAAGGCGAAGAGGTACACCACCACGGTGAAGATCAACCACGGTCCGGC
>CAZAVT010000265.1:3245-5149 GCA_964488395.1 uncultured Burkholderiaceae bacterium
GCCCTTGGGAGTGCAATCGGTCTACCCGATTCGCCTTTACCGGTGACCGTCGTGTAGTGCCGACCGGCCAGCGCCAACCGCTGGATTGCGAACGCGATCAGCGCAAAAAAAGTGAGAATCAAAGCCAGCGCACCAGCCATGCCCGGATCGATCGCCGCACCGACGATCGCAAAGAAGATATCCGTCGACAGGACAGAATACTGTCCACCAAGAAGGATCGGGTTACCAAAGTCGGCAATGCTCTCGATGAAACCGACCAGGAAGGCGTTGGCGAGCCCTGGCCGAATCAGCGGGAAGGTGACGGTCAGGAACGCGTGGCGTGGACTGGCCCGCAGCATCATGGCCGCCTCCTCGAGCGAGGGGCTCACCGCCTGGATCACGCCACGCATGATCAGGAATGCGATGGGCGTGAAGGCAAACATCTGTGCCAGCCAGACGCCAAAGAGGCCATAGAACCAGCGGGTAGGCTCGATACCGAAGGCCCAGTCGAGCGCCTGATTGAAAAGGCCCGCACGACCAAAGAGCAAGATGAGACCCAATCCCACCACGAAGGGCGGCATGATGATCGGCAGCAACGCGAGTGAATTGAGCGCCGGAGCGAGTCGACCGCGGCCGCGCTCAGCCCAGAGCGCGAGCAGCGTGCCCAACACGGTCGTACCGACAGCGGTGAGCAGCGCAAGCCACAGGGTGTTCCAGGCGCTGCCGCAGCGCATCGGGCCGAGCACGCAGTCGATCCCCCAGACCCGGCCGCTTGCAATACGATCGAAAAACCATCGCCAAGCATGGCTGCCATCGTCGCCAACCCAGGCCGACGACAGCGCACGGAGGACCGGGTAGGCCACGAACAACGCCAGCAGACTGGCCGAAATCAGCACAGCCGACGCGACAAAGGCGTCGCCACCGAAGGCACCGAGCCTCGCCAGACCGGCGCCCAGCAGCACGACCAGACAGAGCAGCACCACCGCCCCACCCCAACCGATCCCATACTGGCCGCTCGGTAAGGGACCGAAGAGCGCCTCGAGCGACTCGAAAGCCCAGCCCGACGCACCGATTGCGAAGCCACTTGCGAGGAGGGTGATCAGTCCCGACGCCGCTGCCAGAACCAAGAGCCGGTCATGCCAGCGCCCCGACGCGTCGTTACCCTGAGTCGCGCCAAGGCGCGACAGGAGCGATAGGGCCAGCGCGACCAGGCCCGCAAGCAGCCAGGGGCGCTGATGGACGAGCGCCTGAGTCCATCCGTTGGCGGTCTCAGGCCCCTCGAAAAGCAGCGCCCAGGCGGAATTCAGCGACTGCTGCTGCAGGTCATACCAGGGCAGGACGACGTAGGCGAGCAGCCCCGCGCCCGCCCACAGCGTCAGCCGATGATCCCTCGACCGCGGCACCGGTCAGCGCGGCAGGCTGTTGACTTCCTTTTCCCAGCGCTGGATCAAGCGGCGCCGCTCTGCAGTCTGGCCGTACTTCGCATAGTCGTAGTCGATCATCTTGATGGTTCGAAAATCGGGTACCCGGGGGTCGACGACGGTCTCGCGATGCGAGGGCAGCTGAAACTGGAGAGTCGCAGCCGCGAGCGCCTGGGCCGAGGGAGTGAGCGCCCATTCGTAGAACCGCTTGGCCGCGTCTAAATTGCGGGCGCCACGCACGATCGACATCGAACCAATCTCGGCCCCGGTGCCGTCCGCGGGCGTGATGGTCTCAAGCGGGAAGCCCTGGGCCTTTTCGCCCGGACCATCATGTACGAAGCTGATCGAGACCGCGCTCTCGCCCCGCGCGACCGCCTTGATCGGAGCGGTGCCCGCACGCGTGTAGACGCTGATGTTGGAATGCAGCTTTTTCAGGTAGTCGAAGGCCGGCTCCTCACCCATCAGCTGCACGAGCGTGGCCACCATGGTGTAGGCCGTGCCGCT
>CAZAVT010000266.1:0-5129 GCA_964488395.1 uncultured Burkholderiaceae bacterium
CTCGGTGTACTTGCCCTCGGGTTCGAGTTCCGAGGAGCGCCAGCAGGCCAAGTTTCGCTTCATGAACGCGTTCGCGCCTCATCTTGCAGCATTACTCGCCAGTGGTCGCCGGATCGTGGTGTGCGGCGATCTCAACATCGCGCACCGTGAGATCGATCTGCGTAACTGGCGGTCCAATCAGAAGAATTCCGGTTTTCTGCCCGAGGAGCGGCAGTGGATGTCCAAGGTTCTCGAGGAGCTCGGCTGGATCGATAGCTACCGGGCCCTCCACCCGCAAGCGACCGACGATTGCTATACCTGGTGGAGCAATCGCGGCCAGGCCTGGGCCAACAACGTGGGCTGGCGGCTCGACTACCAGCTTGCCACCCCGGCGATTGGCGCTGCTGTGGCGCGAGCTGAGGTCTACAAGGCGCAGCGCTTCAGCGACCATGCGCCGCTCACGGTCGACTACCGCTTCGCCTTCGGCGTTGGTTCATGAGCGCGCCCCCCAGCGTCTCCAGCGACGGCCCGCGACCTTGAACAAGCTCCGCCTGGTAGCCCTCGTCGTCACGATCGTCGGGATGGCGCTGTGCGCCACGCTTCTCGTCTTCGAGCGACAGATCGCGCCGCTCAAGGCCGACCTTGCCGAGCTGCGCAGCGTCCGCCATGGATTGCTGAACCCCGAGCGCTGGAAGGCACCGCTTGCGGCTGCGCTTGCCCGCGAGATCGGTCAACTGAGCGTGGACGAGAAGACCCGCCATCGGGTGCGCGAGACGGTCCGCCAGGCACTTGCTCGCGCAACCGAAGAAAACGGCGAGCGCCTGATCGAGCGGCTGCGCGAGGCCACACCGCCCGCGGTGTGGCGCTATGCGGGACTCGAGGCGGCGCTCACCCGGACGCTCGCCACGCTTGGCCAGTCGGCGCCCCTCAAGGCGAGCGCCGATCGATTGACCGATGAGGCCCTCTTGGCCTTGGAGCGACCCGCGAATCTGGCGGCCATCGAGGCATTGGTGCGCTCACGACTGGATCAGGCGCTGGCGTCCTATGACGATCCGGCCGCGAGGGCGCGTTACGATGAGCGCGTGCAGCGCTACGGCAACGGTGATCGCGACGCGGCCGAACGCGCGCTCGTCCTACGGATGGGTGCCCTCGAATCGACTCGCAACGGGCTGCTTCTGGCACTCGCCGTGCTGGTGGCAGCGCTGCTCCTCTGGGGTTCGCGTTCCGCTGCCGACCCATCGGGCCGACGCATCGAACAGACACTCCTCGCGCTCATGGCCTTCACCTTGCTCGCCACAGCGCTCTCCCTGCCCATGATCGAAGTCGAGGCGCGGCTTGCGCAATTGCACCTGCAGCTCTCCGGGCAATGGCTCGAGTTTCGCGACCAGGTGCTGTTCTTCGAGGCGAAGAGCGTGCTTGCGCTTGCCCGCGGCTTGGCGGCGCGGGGTGATGCCGGTTCGATCGCGATCGCAGGCCTCATTCTGGTCTTCTCTGCCGCTTTGCCACTGGCCAAGCTCGGTGCGATCGCCTTCACCCAGCGCCAGTCCTCTCGCGGGCCCCGGCCGCGCCTTGTGCGCTGGTTGGCCGAGGAGAGCGGGAAATGGACCATGGCCGATGTGTTCGTGGTCGCCATCCTGATGGCCTTTATCGGATTCAATGGACTCGCCGACCACCAGTTGGCCCGAATCGGGCTGCTCGTACCGGGCACGGAAACCGAGAATGCAACCCGCCTGGGCACCGGGCTCTATCTTCTCGTGGGTTATTGCCTGATCTCGATCCTGCTCGGGCGTGCAGCCAAGCATCACACCGATCAGCGCTGAGGGCTGCGCGCGCGCTCGAAAAGCGGCATGACCTTGGGGAGCGCCGCCCGGATGTCGTCGATCCGTCGCTCAGGCGAGGGGTGGGTTGAAAGCCATTCCGGCGGGCTCGCGCCACCTCGCGCGGGTTGGCCGCCGGGTGAGCCGCTCGAGGCCTGCGACATCTTTTGCCAAAGCCGGATCGCCGCGCGCGGATCGTAGCCCGCGCGCGCAGCGAGATCCATGCCCACCAGATCGGCATCGGACTCATCCTCGCGGCCGAACTTGAGCAAGGTCAGCTTGGCCGCACCTTGGGCGAGATAGCCACCCAGATCGCCAAAGCCCATCATCTGCGAAGCGATACTCGCGCCAAAGGTGATGGCCTGCGCAGCCCGTCCCTTGCCAACCCGTTCGCGACCATGTTCCAGGAGCGCGTGGGCGATCTCGTGGCCCATCACCATCGCGACCTCATCGTCGTCGAGCTTGAGCGTATCGAGGATGCCCGTGAAAAAGGCGATCTTGCCCCCCGGCATGCAAAAGGCGTTGACCTGCCGCGATCCGATCAGGATGACTTCCCATCGCCAATCGCGAGCCCGCTCGTTGAAGCGGGGGGCATGAACGATGAGCTGATCGGCGATCCGCTGCAGGCGACGTTGCTGAGGGTGGTCAGCTGCCGCAAGCGCCCGCTTGTCGCTCGCCTCGCGTTTGAGCGCCGCGAACTGGCGTGCCGCTTCGCGTTCCACCCCCTCGGCCGACGCGAGCCCGAGCGCGCGGCTGCGCTCGACTCGCACCCCCTCCGCCTCGGCCTGCGCCTGCCCGGTGATCACGCCCAAAGAGACGATCAACGAGAGCAGCAGAAAACCGCGCTGGCAGGTGCGTGCTACCCCAGTCCGGATTTCCTCTAAGCCTGCGCGAACGCTCAGCAAACCACCTCCTTGAGAAACGCCCCACCGTTGCGACCGGGCTGCCCACTGCGGCCACCGCCGAAACTCAGAGATGTGGCTGGACCCCAGCATATCAAGGGTGCGCCCGCTCGCACATCGCAACGGTACACTGCTCACGGTCTGTCACCCGTGCCGCGCGCGTCGGCCATGAGGAGTCCCATGCCCGAGTCCCACGAGTCGTCCCGCGCCTGGCTTCAGGTCTTTGCAAGCCGTCGGATCGCCACCATGCTGCTACTCGGCTTTGCAAGCGGGTTGCCGCTCGCGCTTTCGGCTGGGACCTTGCAAGCTTGGCTCACGGTCGAAGGTGTGGATCTGACGACGATTGGTTTTTTTGCGCTGGCTGGCCTGCCCTACACCTTCAAGTTCATCTGGGCGCCACTGGCCGATCGCTTTGAACCGCCCAGGCTGGGCCGTCGGCGCGGCTGGCTCCTGACCACTCAGGCGGGCCTGGCCGGGGCGTGTCTCGTGATGGCGACGCTCGATCCCCGAGAGTCGATCGCGTTGATGGGGGCCTGCGCGGTCGCGATCGCCTTTCTGTCAGCTTCGCAGGACATCGTCTTTGATGCCTACCGAAGTGATCTGCTGGGCGAATCCGAGCGCGGGGCTGGTGCGGCCGTTTCGGTCCTCGGCTACCGGATCGCGATGCTGGTCTCGGGCGGTCTCGCTATGGTCCTCGCAGACACGATCCTTGGCTGGCCCGGCACCTATCAGCTGATGGCAGCCTTGTTTGGCCTGCTGTTCGTGGCGACACTTTTTATCCCGCGCGTCGCGCAGCCCTCTCTCGAGCGGACCCCGGTCTGGCGGGAGCTCAGGGGCTTCGTGGCCATGCTGGCCGCGGGGGCGGCCTGTTTTCTCCTGCTGCGGCAGCTTCCCTGGGAGCTTCTAGGGACACACCGGCTGATCCGGCTCGCTGCCGACACCGTCATGATCCTCCTCGCTTTTGTGGTTGCATTGTTGGCGGCCCGACGCGCTGGTTTTCCGTCCTTCGTTGAGCCATGGGATGCTTTTTTTGCACGTGAACGGGCGCTCGCGCTGCTCGCGCTCATCGTGTTCTACAAGCTGGGCGATGCCTTCGCAGCTGCGCTTTCGACCAGTTTCCTCATTCGTGGCGCCGGTTTTTCGGCCGCCGAAGTGGGCGCGGTGAACAAGGTGCTGGGACTCGCCGCAACGATCGTCGGTGTGATCGCAGGGGGAGCCTGGCTCACCCGCAAGCCACTCGCCCAGGCGCTCCTCGTCTTCGGCTTGCTGCAGGCAGCCTCCAATCTCGGTTATTGGCTGGTTGCAATCATGCCGCGCGAGACGGTGCTGATGGCGATTGCCGTGGGCCTTGAAAACTTGTGCGGGGGCCTGGGGACTGCCGCATTTGTGGCCTTCTTGATGGCACTGACCGACCGGCGATTTTCGGCGGCTCAGTTCGCGCTGCTGTCGGCCCTGTCGGCCGTGGGCCGCGTCTACGTGGGCCCGCTGGCTGCGATGCTCGTTGAGATACTTGGCTGGCCCACTTTCTTTCTGCTCACGGTCGCTGCGGCGATTCCGGGCTTGCTGTTGGTGATCCGGCTCTCACCGGTCATCGCACGGCTTTGAAATCGGCGATACTTGCGGCTAGCCGGACAGCGTCGACCGGCCGCTGTCCTGATGGAGCGATCCCGCTCCTCACCGATCGGGTTCCTGACTGAAGCGATGATCGACAAGATTTTGCCCAGCGCGGCCGCGGCACTGTCGGGCCTTTCCGATGGTTCGACCGTCATGATCTCGGGCTTTGGCGGCTCGGGCCAACCCAATGTCCTGATCGATGCGCTCATTGAGATGGGTGCCCGCGACCTCGTGCTCGTCAACAACAACGCGGGCAACGGCGAGACCGGCATCGCTGCGTTGCTCAAGGCGGGTCGGGTGCGTAAGGTGATCTGCTCGTTCCCGCGCCAGGCTGACTCCCATGTGTTCCAGGGCCTGTTCAAGGCGGGCAAGATCGAGCTCGAGTTGGTCCCCCAGGGCAATCTGGCCGAGCGGATTCGTGCCGCCGGCGCGGGCATCGGTGCTTTTTTCACGCCCACCGCCTATGGCACGCCGCTTGCCGCCGGCAAGGAGACGCGCGAGATCGATGGCCGGATGCACGTGCTCGAGTACCCGATCCGGGCCGATCTCGCGCTCATCAAGGCGCTTGCGGGAGACCGCTGGGGCAATCTCGTGTACCGCAAGGCGGCGCGCAACTTCGGTCCGGTGATGGCCACGGCCGCGCGCAAGACGGTGGCTCAGGTCGATCGGGTCGTCGAGTTGGGCGAACTCGATCCAGAGGCGATCGTGACGCCGGGTATCTTCGTCACTCATGTGGTTGCAGTCGGTGACACGGTGCTTCGCGGCCCGCAGCCCGCGCCCATCGCGTCATCGCGACCCTGACCCAGGAGCCCCGCTA
>CAZAVT010000267.1:0-414 GCA_964488395.1 uncultured Burkholderiaceae bacterium
GCTTGGGCAGGATCAGTCCGTCGATATCACAGCCACAGGCTGCTTCGATATCCCGCAGATAATGCATCGATGAGGGCTCGTTGACGCGCACATAGATGAGTCCTCGCAGGTTCACGCCCCGCAACATCGTGAGGGCCTCGCCGAGCCTGGCTCGTGCCTGCGCCTTGTCGGCGGGCGGCGTGCCGTCCTCGAGGTCGATCGCGTAGCAGTCGGCCTGGAAGCGCGGGAACTTGGCGAGCAAGTCATGTCGGTTGGCTGGTGCAAAGAAGAGGCTGCGAATCATCAGCCACTAGATTGGGAATGGCGAGGAATAGCTGCTGTCGCTAATTCCGGCATTTATATCGAAACGAATGATAAAAAGAGACTAGAAACAGCAATAAGCTTGTTTGAACAAACCCTTAGGATCCAGCCAAG
>CAZAVT010000267.1:424-5107 GCA_964488395.1 uncultured Burkholderiaceae bacterium
CAGGGGGCTCCACTCACAAAGGCTTGCTCAAACGCTTGGCAGGCTTCCTCGAAAAGGTCGCGCACGATCTGGGCGGCGGGTTTGACGGATCCAATCAGCCCGACGCTCTGTCCCGCGGGAAGGACGCCGTTTTCGACGTCGCCTTCGATTCGACCACGGACCGATGCAGGCTCTCCCACCTCCTGCAACTGGTGGGGGTACGGCAGGATGTCAGAGTCGTGCGCGGCCCAGTGGTCGGTAAAAGCATTGCGCAGCATGCGCACGGTCTTCCCGCTGTGGGCACGGCTGATCACGGTGCCCTCTTCGTCGCGTTCGACCAGCATCCGCTTGTAGTTGTCGTGCGCGCGCGCCTCTTCTGAGGCGATGAATCGGGTACCCATCCAGACGCCACACGCGCCGAGCGCGAGCGCCGCCAGCAGGCCCCGTCCGTCAGCGAGACCGCCACCCGCGATCACTGGGATGCGAACGGCCGAGACCACTGCTGGCACGAGCACTGCGGTGCCGATGCGGCCCACATGGCCGCCGCCGTCACCGCCCGAGGCGATCAGCATGTCCACACCCTGGGCCTCGAGCTTACGGGCCTGCCGGGCGTTGCCCACTACGCTCATCACCAGCATCCCGCGTTGGTGAGCCTCCGGAATCACTCCGAGCGGGTTACCCAGACCCGAGATCAGCACTGGCACCCGCTCTTCGAGGCTGACATCGATCTGATCCTGGACTTGTTGGGTGTAGCGCAGCGATGCGGCGTCCTCACCCTCGACTTTGGCAAACAGGATGTCGACGCCAAAGGGGCGATCCGTCATTGAGCGGATCACGGCAATCTCGCGCCGCAGTTCAACCCCGCTGAGATAGCCGGCACCAATCACGCCCAGGCCACCGGCGGCCGATACCGCGCCTGCGAGGCGGCCGTAGGCGACCTGACCCATGCCGGCCTGAATGATCGGGTAGGTCAGACCCAGGCGTCGGCAAAGGGTGGTGTCACGCAAACGGTCGGCAATCCTCATGGCGCTTCTCTGCGGAGTGGTGTCAGTAGGATCTGGGCAGCCCGAGTACCCGCTCCGCGATAAAGCAGAGAATCATCTCCCGGCTCACCGGGGCAATGCGCGGGATCATTACCTCGCGCAGATAGCGTTCGACGTGATATTCCTTGGCGTAGCCGAAGCCGCCGTGGCTCATCACTGCCTGCGAGCAGGCTTCGAAGCCCGCTTCGGCAGCGAGAAACTTGGCGGCGTTGGCTTCGGCACCGCAAGGCTTGCCGGCGTCGTAGAGTTGAGCGGCCTGAAGCGTCATCAGGTCGGCCGCTTCGAGCTCCATCCAATTGCGCGCCAGCGGATGCTGAATCGCCTGGTTCATGCCGATCGGCCGGCCAAACACAACCCGCTCCTTGGCATAACGGGTCGCCCGGGCGAGCGCTGCACGTCCAAGGCCGATGGCTTCGGCCGCGAGCAGGATCCGCTCGGGATTGAGTCCGGACAGGATGTATTCGAAGCCTCGCCCTTCCTCGCCGATCCGATCGGCGACCGGAATCTCCAGGTCGTCAATAAAAAACTGGTTCGAATCGATACATTTTCGACCCATCTTCTCGATCTCGCGGGCTTCGCAACGCTCGCGGTCGAGATCGGTGTAAAAGAGGGTGATGCCTTGGGTGGGCTTTTCGCATTGCTCGATCGGGGTGGTACGGGCCAGCAGGAAGAGCTTCTCGGCCCGCTGCGCGAGGGTGGTCCAGACCTTTCGGCCGTTGACGATGTAGCGGTCGCCCTTGCGCACCGCGCGAGTGGTGATGTGGGTGGTGTCCAGGCCCGCGTCCGGTTCGGTGACCCCGAAGGATGCGAGCACTTCGCCGCGGATGATCGGCGGTAGCATCCGTGCCTTTTGCTCGGGACTCCCGTACTTGACGATGGTCATCGGTGCAAAGATGCTGCCATGGACTGCCGATGCGCCGCTCATGCCGGCACCCGATTCGGCGATTGCTTGCATCATCACCGCGGCTTCGGTGATGCCAAGGCCCGAGCCGCCCTGCTCAACGGGCATGCAAAGGCCGAGCCAACCGCCTGCAGCCATTGCCTGCTTGAAGTCCTCGGGGTAAACGCCGTCGCGGTCTCGCGCCAGCCAGTAATCGTCACCAAAACGTTCGCAGAGCTTCAAGATGCTCTCGCGAATCGCTCTCTGATCCTCGGTCAGGCCCACGTGGTCTCCCTGTCATCGCGTATTGCCGCGGTGTTTTTTTTCTATCATAGTCCCGCACAGACGGGTTTGAACAGAACGCACATGGGAGGAGACAATGAAGACCAACAGATTCAGCATGCTTGCATCGAGCTTGGCCTTGACGTTGCTGGCAGGCGCTGTCAGCGCGCAAACGGTCACGCTGCGTGTGGCCGATTCCTTTCCGGTCGGTCATTTCATTCCAAAGGGTGCGACCTTGCCCTTCATCGATGAAATCACCCGTCGAACAAACGGACAGGTCAAGTTCGAATACTTCCCGGCGCAGCAGCTGGGCAAGGCGGCAGATTTGTTGAACCTGACCCAAAGCGGTGTCGCGGACATTGGCTACGTCGGCGTCTCCTACGTTTCGGACAAGATGCCACTGTCGGCGGTCGCGCAATTGCCGGGCAGCTTCACGACCGCCTGCGAGGGCTCGCTCTCCTACTGGGAGTTGGCTCGTGGCGACACCATGACCCGCCACGAATTCAGTGCTAACAAGGTACGGCTGCTGTTTGCGGTGGTGCTCGAGCCCTATCAGTTTTACTCGCGCGACCGAGAGATTCGCAGCATTGCGGACGTGAAGGGCCTGAAGCTGCGCAGCACGGGCGGCGCCATGGACATCTTTGCTCGCAAGATCGGTGCGGTTCCGGTGCGCATGGCCGCGCCGGATGTTCGCGAGTCCCTGTCGCGGGGCACGCTTGACGGCCTGATCTTCCCCAATGAAAGCGTGCTGTCCTACGACCTGCAGAAGCTGGTCAGATTCGGCACGAAGGGCGGCAACTTCGGCAGTTTTGTCGGCACCTATGTGATTGGTGAGTCGGGCTGGAAGAAGATTCCGAAAGATGTGCAGCAGATGATGCTCGAGGTCGGGGACAAGGTCACCCGCAGTCTCTGTCGCGATATCGATGCCAGTGTCGACGCGGCACAGGGCAAGCTTGAGCAGGCTGGTGTCCGGTATCACAGTTTGACCGTAGCCGACCGAAAGCCGTTTGAAGAACTCTCCGAAGAGGTTGCACGCGAGTGGGCTGATGGCCTCGACAAGCGTGGCAAGCCCGGCACTCAGGTGCTCAATGAGTTCAAGGCGGCGCTCCAGAAGGTCCGCCGCTGAAACGGTGATGAGGAGGCGCTGCGCTCAGCGCCCTTTCCATTGCGGCTTGCGCTTTTCCTTGAAGGCACGGGGACCCTCGAGCGCGTCCTCGCTCAGGTATACGGATTTGAACAGGTGACGGGCGGCGCGAAGGCCGGCGGAACGCCCCATTTCAGCCGACAGATAGACAAGTTCGCGGGCCGCTTGAACGGTGAGGGGTGCATTGGCTGCGATCCGCTCGGCCAGCTCGAGCGCTTTGGGCATTAGCTGAGCGGGCGGCACAACATGATTGACGAAGCCGATCTCGCGCGCCCGATGGGCGTCGATCGGGTCGCCCGTGAGCAGCAGTTCCATCATCACTCGCTGTGGAATCAACTGGCCGAGTGGTGCCGCCCAGGGCATGCCCCGACCCACCCTGGACTCGGTGATGGCGAAGCTGGCAGTCTCGGAGGCCACGCAAAGGTCGCACATCTGCACGAACATCCAGCCGCCCGCATAAGCGATCCCATTGACCGCAGCGATCACCGGTTTGCTGACGTCGATGGTTTCGCCAAGCACCGGGAACAAGTCGCGTGGCGGAACGCGCAAGGCGTTGTCGGAGGCTTCCTTGAGGTCCATGCCCGCGCAGAAGGCCTTGTCGCCCGCGCCGGTCAGGATTGCGGCGCGCAGCGTGTCATCGGCTTCGAAGCGCAGGAAGGCCGCGCGCAAGCCATCCCGCACGGCCTTGTTGATGGCGTTGCGGCTGTCGGGTCGATTGATCGTGATGATCGCGACCGGGCCGCGAACCTCAAACAGCAATTCGTCATTCATGCAATCGGCTCCGTAGGACAAAGCCGGAGGATCTCATTGCGGCTCCAGCTTCGCAATCCGGACCAGACGCCCCCAGTTTTCGATTTGCTGCTGATTGAAATCGCGCAACGCCTCGGGCGTCGAAGAAATCCCAATCATGCCCATCTGGTTGAAAAAGTCCTGGGCTTCACGGCTCGCGATGGCCCGTAGGAAGGCCTGATTGAGTCGCGCCACGACCGCCGTGGGCGTACCTTTGGGTGCGTAGTAGCCCAGGAAGGAAGCATAGTCGTAGCCGGGAACCCCAGCTTCAGCCATTGGCGGAACGCTTGGCATCGAGGGTAGGCGCTGGGTTGAAGTGAGCGACAGGGGTCGAAGTGCACCGCTTCGCAGGTGCGGATCGGCGACCACCGGGTCGACGACCATGAATTCGAGCCGGCCACCCACCACATCGAGTAAGGCCTGCGAGGCGCCCTTGTAGGAGACTTCCTTAGCTTCGAACCCACCGAGGGATTTAAGCAGTTCAACAGCGATCTTGCCTCCGGAATTACCGATGCCATAGTTCAACTGGCCAGGGCGTGCCTTGGCATACGCGATCAGGTCCCTGA
>CAZAVT010000268.1:0-5090 GCA_964488395.1 uncultured Burkholderiaceae bacterium
GCGTGCGCAGCTCCCATCATTTCGGGGCTGCGGGTCACTACGTGCGAATGGCGGCTGCGGCCGGTCTGGTCGGACTGTGTACGAGTTCCACCCGGACCATCAATACCGTTCCAACCCGTGGGCGTTTACCGCTTTTGGGGACCAATCCGATTGCCTTCGCCGCACCGGCGGCGACCTATCCGCCCTTTGTGCTCGATATGGCGACCAGCAGCGTGGCCTCGAACAAGGTCAAGGTCTACGAATTACAGGGTAAGTCGCTGCCGCCAGGCTGGGTCTGTGACCCGAACGGCGTGCCGGTGATCGACGCCGCGCAGGCGATGGAGATCCTCTTTCGGCAGCCAAAGAACCTCGGCGGCGGGCTCGCGCCACTCGGCGGTACTGCCGAGATGTCTAGCCACAAGGGCTACGGCCTCGCCGTGATGGTCCACATTCTCGGCGCTTGCCTCTCCGGCGCCTCGTTTTCACCCATCAGGGTTCTTACGCAGCGCCCTCAGGACCCGGATGACCTGGGGCATTTCTTTCTCGCGATCGATCCCACGATGTTTCGCGAGCCTGGCGAGTTCGAAGCCGATATGGATCGACTGATTGAGACGCTTCACGCCGCGCCAGCCGCCAATCCTGCCGAGCCGGTGCTGGTCCCCGGTGAGCCCGAGGAGCGAGCGCGCCGCGAGCGGCGCGTGCACGGGATCCCTGTCCCGCCTGCGCTGGCCCGCCAGATTCGCGCGCTCTGCAGCGACGCAGGCGTGGCGTTCCTGTTGGACTGAGCCGGACCTGGATCGCTGCGGTCGGGGGTTTATGCGTCACACGGATCGTCATCAGCAGGAATTCGCCGCCGCAAGCTCGCGCGCAGCATATCTCTATCGCGAAGCGATCGACGCGCTGCTGGGTCTGTCGGGCAGGGTCGACGCGCTCTTCCAGGACTTGCTCCGCGAGGATCCTGACAGCGCGCTAGGCCGGATCGCCCTTGCGCGGCTGCGCCAAACCCAGGGGCGCGCGGCCGAGGCCCGTGCGCAGGCTGACCGGGCCGTTGCGCTGAGCGATGGCTTGAGCCCGCGCGAGGTCAGTCATGTGGCGGCGCTCGCGAGCGTGGTGCGCGCGGAGGGTCGGATCGCACTCGAGCGGATCACTGCTCATATGGAGCAGTATCCGCGCGACGTGTTGGTGCTCGCGCCAGTGGCGGGGGTCTTCGGACTCTTCGGATTCTCTGGCGAGTCCGGTCGCGAGCAAGCGCTCCATGCCTATCTCGATCGCTGGCGTGACGAGTTGGCAGACGACTGGTGGTTCGCGGCTGCGATGGCTTTTGCAGCCGCTGAGACCGGGCGTCTGGATGAGGCGCGTGAAGAGATCTCGCGCGCCTGGGCGCTTAATCCGCAGAGCGCCAACACCGCGCACATTCGAGCCCACGTTGAGTATGAGCACGGTTCAGATCGCGACACGCTTGCATGGTTGGGCGAGTGGCTTGCCGGCTATCCGCGCGAAGGGCTCATGCATTGCCACCTGGGCTGGCATGTGGCGCTTGCGAGACTGCGCCTCGGAGATCTCGATCGCGCGCTCGAGGCGAGCCGCCGCTGGGTCGAACCGATCGACGAGCTGAGCGGGGAGGGTGCTTGGGGGCCGCCACTCAATCTGGTCACCGATGCGATCTCATTGCTCTTTCGGGCCCACCTGCGGGGTGCGAGCGTACCGCTGACCCGCTGGAAGCGACTCCATGCGGCCGCCTCGAGCCAATTCCCCAAGGCGGGGCTGCGCTTTGCCGACTTTCACCTGCTGGTTTGCGCCGCGGTGCTCGGCGATCAACTGGGTGTCGAACAGCGCGTCGCCGGAATCCCTGGGCCCATGGGTGTGTTGCTCGCCAACACGGCGCGGGGCTTGGACGCTCTCTTGCAATCGCGTTGGGGTGTTGCCAGCGAGGCCCTCAAACGGACGATCGGCTGCCACGAGATCATCGGCGGCAGCCGTGCTCAGCGGGATCTGCTGCACGAGGCCTGGACTTATGCGAAGGGTGAGGGGCGGCCGCTACCGCCCGGTTTCAGCCGGCCGATCGGGGCAGCTTAGGCCGCTCGGGCTTTCCAAACCCTGACCCGCTCGAAGCCGGCCAGCGCGCACGGCCTGGCGCTCGTGCCCAGTGCTGGGCCTCGATCAGGCTGATGAGGCACTCCTGCACTGCCCCGCTCCGAAGTGCTCGCATGGGCAGTATCCCGCTGCGGTCTCGGCTCGCAGCGAGCGCGCCGGCGATTGCTGCCGCCGAATCCGCGAGTCCGACACAGGTCGCGGTACTCGCGCCACACAGTGACGTGGCGCCCATTTCCTCGCAGCGCTGGATCGCCGCCTGCAGCCGTCGCAAACCGATGCCCAATTGGCGGGCATGCTCGGGGCTGAATCCCTCGTCCGAGGCCATCTGGCTTGTGTTCCAGAGGATCTGGGCCGCGCAATCGTCCAGGAAGATCGTCCACGCTGCATCATCCGACCGCTCGGTGGGCATTGGCACAGACCGGGCCCGCCGAGGCTGCGCGACGGTGCTTGCGTGCGCCAGTCGATGACCGCGCTGCGCTTTGCTGCGCAGGTCCAGCCAAAGGTCATGCCGGCGGATCAGTCGTCGGGCGAGCTCGCAGATCGCGAGAGGCGAACCGCTCAGTAACTCGATTTCCAGCTCGCAGATCGGCAGGCGATCGGATCCGGCTACGATTTGGCCTCGATCCAGGCTCAGTTCGACCCAACCCCGGCGGGCTCGATAGCGCGTGGACAGCCGGAGGAATTCAGTGCGGAAACGCTCGCTCGCAGCGTGTGTCGACCCTGCGAGCGCCGCGTCGAGTCTCAGACCAACCGGACTACCACGATGCCGTGACGGGTCTGGTGAGGGCCAGACCCCAGACGGGCCGGGCACCGCCACATCATGTTCCTCGCGTACGATCCCCTGACCAGCCTTGAGGGTCTGTACCCAGCACCGTCCTTCGCGGCGGACTCGCCAGGCCATGGCGTGGCGTGCGAGCGCGTCGTCGATCGTGTCGAAGTAGGCGGCTCGCATCCGCATGCCACGAGCGCCCAGACCTCTTAGCTCGGCGGCCAGTGCGCGGACCGACGCGGGCGGGACCTGGAGTTTGAGCTCGATTTCGGCCAAGGAGCGTCCCAGGGACGGGTTGGTCACCGCGCGCTGCCGGGCGGGTTTAGCCCGACGCCGTTGGCGTTCGCGGGATACTCCGCGACGCCGCCCAGTGGCGCGCCAGCACCGGAGCGGCGATCAAGAGCCCCAGCACGGTGGGTACGAGGCCCGGTGCGATCATCAGCAGGGCAGCGGCGGCACAGAGCCACTGCTCGCCCCGTCTCATCTCGACCAGTAGGAAGCGCGAGAGCGCCGCTCCGAGCAGCGTGATCCCCGCAATGCAGCCGACGAAGGTCACGATGAAATCGTAGAGTGTGAAGCCCTTCGCGACGATCAAGAGCGACGGTGAAAAGACGAAGACGAACGGCACCAGAACCTTGGCAAGGCCCAGCCGGAATGCGGTGTTGCCGGTTCGGAACGGGTCGCTGCCGGCCATCCCCGCCGCGGCGTAGGCGGCCAGCGCAACCGGCGGCGTGATATCCGCGAGGACGCCATAGTAGAAGACGAAAAAGTGTGCGACCAGTGGTTCGACGCCGAGCATCACCAGGGTGGGTGCGGCAACCGTGACCATGATGATGTAGTTGGCGGTCGTCGGGATCCCACAGCCCAGCAGGATGCAGACCAGTCCGGTCATCAAGAGGGCGAAGAAGAGCGCGATCGACTTGGGCTCGAACAGCCCGGCCGGGAGCAGGGCCGAGACGCCGGAGGCGAGGTCCTGTGCTGCTCCAGTGATCAGGGTGCTCAGCTTGAAGCCGACCCCGGTGAGCGTGACGACGCCGATCACGAGGCCGACCGTCGCTGCAGCCGCGCCCACCGCGAGCGCGTATTTGCCACCGGTGCCAAGCACCTCGATCAGCGTTGTTGCTCCGATCCGGCCCTCGATCGCCAGCAGCTTGATCGCCGCTGCCGCCCCGATCAGGCCAGCGACCAGCAGGCCGATCCGTACAGCCTCGGATTCGATCCCGCCGAAGACGAGCAGCAACAGCATCAGGTGAAGTGCCCCGCATAGCAACCATTGGGCGGGGCGGTTGCCACGTTCGAGCGTGGTGAGTCCGACGATCGCGCATGAGGTGATGCCGCTGAATGCCGCGAGATAAGGCGTGCGACCCGTGACCAGGATTGCAATCAGCAGGGCAAGCGGGATCAGGGTCGGCCAACGTCTTGCGAAGGAGTCTTTCAGGTCGGGGAGTTCGTCATCGCGCAGCCCGCGCAGGCCATGGCGCTTCGCCTCGAAATGAACCTGCATGTAGACGCCGAAGAAATGCATGAAGGCCGGGACGATGGCCGCGGCGATGATGGTCGAGTACGGCAGCGCGAGGAACTCGATCATCAGGAAGGCCGCTGCACCCAGCACAGGCGGAGTGATCTGGCCGCCTGTGGAGGCCGCCGCTTCGACGCCGCCTGCGAACTCGCGGCGATAGCCGATCCGAATCATCGCCGGAATGGTCAGTGAGCCGACCGTGACCGCGTTGGCAACGGAGGAGCCTGACAACATGCCGAACATGGCCGAGCCAAAGACGCTGATCTTGGCTGGGCCTCCGACCTGCCGCCCGGTGAGCCAGGAGGCGACGTCGAGAAACAGCTGTCCGAGCCCGATCCGGGTGGCGATCACGCCAAACAGTACGAAATGGAACACGTAGGTCGCGACCACGCCAACCGCGATCCCGTAGATGCCTTGGCTGGTGAGGTACTGATGATTGACCACCTGTGACCAGGTCGCACCGGCATGGCGCAGCAGGCCTGGGAACCAGGGCCCAGCGAGCGCATAGATCATGAACCCGATCGCAATCAGGGGCAGTGGCCAGCCCATGCTGCGGCGGGTCGCCTCGAGCAGCGCGACGATCAGGGTCGTGCCCATCACGACGTCCACGAGCCCCGGATTGCCGACCCGGAACGCGAGGTCATCGAAGATCCAGGGGATATAGAGCACGGCGACCGCGACGCTTGCCGCGAGCAGCCAGTCCAGCCAGGGGATGCCCCCAGGGGTTAG
>CAZAVT010000269.1:0-5070 GCA_964488395.1 uncultured Burkholderiaceae bacterium
CGGCGACGCACGACTCAGGCAGGCGCAGCCGCAGCCTCGCCCGACTTCTTGCGGTGGAAGTAATTTGTATCCAGGAATTCGGTCAGATACTGACCGTAGGTGATCGGCGCGTAGCGCGGCGGGTTGGCTGCATCGGTACAGGTCGGCAGGCACTCGAGCACCCGATCCAGGTGCGGGTCGAAGAACATTGCCATCGAATATCGGTCGGTACCAGAGGTATTGAGGACCCGGTGTGGGGTCGATAGGTAACGGTCATTAGTCCAGCGCCGCATCATGTCGCCGGAGTTGACCAGGTAGCGGCCGGGCAGCACCGGCGCATCGAACCAGGTGCCGTCAGTTCTACGGATCTGGAGGCCACCGACCCCGTTCTGGATCAAGAACGTCAAAAAGCCCCCGTCGGTGTGCGCGCCGGTGCCGAACTGCTCGGGCTCACTTTCATCGCGCACCGGGTAGTGCAACAAGCGCAACGAGTACTGGGCCGGATTGAAGAAGTCGTCAAAGTAACGCTCGGTCAGGCCGAGCGAACGAGCAACCACCGGTAGCATCCTCATGCCCAGCGCCTCGACCGCGTTCTGGTAAGCGACGATGGTCTCGCGAAATCCCGGCAAATCGCGTGGCCACTGATTGAGGCCCCTGAAGGGCTTCTTCGCAAGCACATCGGGATCATTCGGCGCACGATCGCGCTTGACGAAAAACGACTCGTTGTAATTCGGCTTACGGGCCTTTTCGACTTTGGAGTGCCGCTGCATGCTGGCGTTGAGCCCCATATAGCCGACATTGTCGTCGTTGATCGGGATCTCCCGCTTGCGCTCGAGCGGCAACTCGTGGAAGCGGCGCGAAGCGGCAAAGGTCTGGTCGATCAGTTCCTGAGGGATACCGTGATGATCGATGAAATAAAAGCCGATCGTCTCGCTGATCTCGCGGACCGCGTCGGCCAGCGCCTCGAGCGCCCCGCGTTCGCCACGGAAATAGGGACCGAGATCGAGTCCGGGAATGCCGTCATAGCTCTGGGTGACCTTGACCATCTCGCGCTCTCCAGGGGTGATTCAGGACTCGACCCAGATCTTGCGCAGATCGATGCCATCGCCCGTCACGGCGGGCTCGTAACCCTTGACCCGAGTCCTGAGCGCACGAGCCACCTTGCCGCGATAGATCCAGACATCGACGGCGTCTTCGACCAACTGCCGCGACGCATCTTCATAGAGTCGGGTACGACGTGCAAGATCGGTCTCGCGCATCGCACCGTTGAGCAGTTGCTCGACCTTGTCGGTGCTATACCAGGACGAGCCACGGGTCGTACCGTGGCCGGCCTTGGTGTAGTAAGGACCTGTCCAGTTGTCGGGGTCGACATAATAGGGCGTCGACCAGTGCGACCAGATCTGGGGCGAGGTCTCGGGCTTTTGCGTGGCAGTGACCAGGTTGGCCCAGATCGCCTTGCTGATTCGCATCGTAACGCCGAGCTTACGAAGCTCGGACTGCAAGAGCTGCGCCACTGCGACAGTCTCGTCATAGGACGTCAACGCGACGAACTCGATTTCCTGCTTGAGATTGACCCCATCGCGGGCCGCACGGTCCAGATGCTCGCGAGCCAGCTTGAGATCGTAATGGTAGCCAGCCAGATCCTTCGGTGAGCCAAAGATGCCCTGTGGTATAGGCCCCTGGATCCGGTCGACGCTCCCCATCATCACCTTATCAATGAAGGTGTCATAGGGGAAAGCGCAACTCACCGCCCGGCGGAAGTGGACGTTGTCAAACGGGGCGCGGCGATGGTTCATGCGCATCATGAAGGTACGCAGGGCCGGCTCGATCGACATCCGAACGCCGGACGATTTCTCGAGGTCGGGCCACTGATCGGGGGGCACGTAGCCGTTGGTGCCGTCGATATCGCCCTTCTTGACCGCGAGCAGGTGCGTGGTGTTGTCCTTGATGTAACGGTCAAGCACGAGCTTCATCGATCGATCGCCGAGCGGCCACCCGCGGAAGTAGTCGGGAAACCATTCCAGATCAAAGCGGTCGATCGGCTTGAAGCTGCCCGGCACGACCTTGTAAGGGCCCGATCCGGCCGTCGCCGAGAGCAGATAGCCCTTTCCCCAGTCGTTATCCTTGGTATTGGCAATCACCAGCTTCGAATTGACGATCGGCAGGAGCGGCAACACGGACAGGAAAGGCGCGTAAGGCTCGGTCAGCACGAAACGCACCGTCAAGGGACCGGTTGCCGTCACGCTGTCCGAACCGAGGAAAGGCTTCAACATCGCCGAGGTCGCAGTCCCGACGGCGAGCATGCGGCGAAAGCTGTAAGCCACATCCTCGGCACTCATCACCGTGCCATCGTGGAATCGAACATTGGCGATCAGATCAAAGTCCCAGGTGACGCCGTCCGCTGATGAGCGTGCTGCCCTAACGAGGCGGGGCTTGAGCTCAGGCGCGTCCTTGCCGGCCTGGTACTCGTAGAGCGCGTCATAGCAGTTGTTCTTGAAGAAGAAGGTCGGGACGTCGATAACGTCGTGCGGATCGAGGCGCAAGGGCACGGTGCCGCCCCAGATCATGGTGCGGGCGCCCTGAGCTGAGACGATGCGGGGCCAAAGGGCTGTGCTCGTCGCGGCGCCCAACAAACCGGCTACACCCGGCACCTGCAGAAACGCTCTGCGCTCCATCGCCTCTCTCCCTCGCCTGCTGTTGATCGGTCACGCCACGGACAAGCGTGGCGGCCGGCTTATGGATGTCTCGGCAATCTAGCGAGGAGGGACAGAGGTGTCAACGCGCGAACCGGGCGAGGCGGTGCATCAGACCGGCGTTGACCTGATAGGCCTCGCGATAAAGCGCGCGCATGGCCTGATGAGACCCCTGAGAGTCGGCACGCGGATGGACCCGTCCTGACGGGAGCGTCCAGGTGCTTGGCAGTCCGTCCATTGCGTTGGGAAACAGTCCCGCAGCCATGGCGGCCAGTCCCGCCGCACCCAGTGCGGCCCCCTCCGGCAGTCGAGCAATCTCCTGCGATCGGCTGCTCACGTCCGACATGATCTGCAACCATAAGGGCAGATGCAGCCCACCCCCTGTTGCGACGAGCCTCTTTGATGGATTACCCGACGCTTCGACCAAGTCGATGAGCTCGGCAAATCCGTGTGCCACGCCTTCGATCAGCGCGCGCAGCAAGTGCGCCCGACGATGCCGACCGCTGAGTCCTAGGTAAAGCCCTCGAGCCATTGGATCGAAAATCGGCGCACGCTCGCCATTGAAGAAAGGCAGGCACAGTAGTCCCTCTGCGCCCGGCCCGACCGCGTCAGCCTCCTCGACAAGAGCGGAAAATCCGTCGTCAAATCCCAGGGCCGACCCCAGCCATGTCAGCGCAGAGCCCGCGTTCGACGTCCCGGTCATCAGCGTCGGCTGAGAGGGCCCCAGTGCGACCGAGGGCCATAGCGGTGCGTGCGCGGCAAATCGGGTGACCCGTTGCAACACGAACAGGGTGCTGCCGTACATCACCATCATGTCGCCCTCGCCCGTTATCCCGGCACCAAGTGACTCAGCGAGCACATCGGCGGTACCACACGCGATCGCGATACCAGAGGGCAGTCCCAGTTCGGCGGCGCAACGCGGCGTTAAACCACCAATGCGGGCCCCAGGCCAGGCGATTCGTGGCAAGTCCGGGTGACGAGCTCCAAGCAAGTCAAGTAACCTAACCTGATCCCAGGTCAATCCTTGCGCATCGAATAGGGGATCCCAGGCCATCGCCGTATGGGGGTCCATGGCCGCCACACCGCAAAGCCGCTCGCCCACCAGCGCCACTGGCGACAGCACTCGGGCGCTACGCGACCAAATCTCTGGCTCTGCGTCACGCAGCCATGCGAGCTTGAGCCCGACACTTTGCGTGCTCGGCAATCGCCCTGCCCCGCTGAGCAGTTGCTCACGGCCGTATCGAGCCTCAATGGGTTCAATCAGCCCGCTCGCTCGGCGGTCAATGCCGTAAAGAATGCCCGGACGCAGGGTCTGCCCCTCTCGATCGACGGGCACGAAACTCGCGCCGATCGAGCACAGTCCGATGCCGGCAACACGGGTAACCTGAGGGCCGAGTGCCCTCGCGAGATCACGTAGCACGGCGCAAGTACCTTGCCACCAGACCACCTCGGAATCCATCTCGGCCCATCCGGGCAGCGGTTCATCGATGGTGTGCGCGCGCCTCAGGCTCGCGAGCACCTGACCGTCAACATCAACCGCCAGCCCCTTGATCGCCGACGTTCCGATGTCCACGCCGAGCAGAATGGGACGACCTGCCCTCCTCGAGCTTGCCTCATCGGCAGGATCGGACTCGATCAAAACGGATGATCCCAGACAGAGGCCGCTGGATCGGTCAGCACATCGACCAGAAAGGGGCCGGGAAAAGCGCGCGCCTGAGCCAGCGCAGGCTCGAGTTCAGCCAGGCGGGTGACCCGCGCTCCCCCCCCGCCCATCGCCTGGCAGACCTGATCAAAGCGGATGTCGCCGAGGTCGACCCCGTTATAGCGCGGGCCATACTTGTGCAACTGCTCCTGACGGATATTGCCGTACCCGGCATCGTTCATCACGATAATCGGCAAGGGCAATCGCATCCGCACGGCAGTCTCGATCTCGGTAAGACTCATACCGATACCACCGTCGCCCGCGAACACCACGACATCACGCTCAGGTGCCGCCAATTTGGCGCCGATGCCGGCCGGCAGGGCATAACCCATATTGGAGAAGTTGACGGGCCGCATGTAGTCCATCCCATCGCGGATCGTCAGCAGATGAGTCCAAATGCCGCAATTGCTGGCGTCGACGCACCAGACGGTATCGTCCCGGCCAAATCGATCGAGCGCGGCAACGAGATCCTGCGGTGCCACCGGACCCGTCGGCCGCGAGCGCGGCGCGAGCGCCTCGGTAAGCCACTTCGAGCGGGCCTCGCGCAAGCCCGCCAGCCACTTCTCGCGTTCGCCCCGGCCTGGCCCAGCGTCATGGGCCAGCAGCTGGCCCAACACCGCGCCAGCATCCCCGCAGAGACCGAGCTCAACCGGATAGCGACGGCCGATTCGTCCGGGCTCGACATCGTCGTGCTGG
>CAZAVT010000270.1:0-5065 GCA_964488395.1 uncultured Burkholderiaceae bacterium
CTGTATTGGCCGCGGACCAGGGCGAGGTCGAGCTCAAGCGATATCGCCAGACCGCCCCGGGCTCGAGGCCGGCAATCGCGATCTTGCCGATCCGGGTCACGCCGTCGGTGGGCGAGCTCCCAGTGTCCTGCAGGAGAGACAGCGTGGGCACCCCGATGGACGGATCGATCGTGACGGCACTCGCGAGCACACCCGGCGCGCTCACATTGCCCGCGACATCGGTCTGGCGCACCCGGATGCTGCCTGCAGAAAAGACTGTATTGCCGCCACCATTCACCAGCGGCAGGCTGAACTGATTGCCCGTGGTGATGGCGGGTGACCAGGTCACTCCGGCGTCAACCGAGTACTGCCAGGTGGCGTCGCTCTCAAGCCCGTCGACCACGACGGTCGCGAGACGGGTGATCCCATCGCTTGGGCTTGCCCCGGTGTCCTGAGCGAGCGCAACGGCGGGCTGCCCAATGGCCGTATCCAACACAAACCCAACCGGCTCGGACGGCGTCGCGTTACCAGCGGGATCGATCGAGCGGGCACTGATAGTGTAGGTGCCTGCACCCAGGCCCTGATAGGGCATGGACCACTGGCCGTTGCCCGCGACCTGCGCGATCTCGCCGACGGGTAAGGGCTGGCCCTGGGGCACGCTCAGGAACAACTGGAGACGACTGCCGGGATCAGCGGTGCCTCGCACCTCTCCGGAAGTTTTGTTAGTGATGCGGTCGCTGTCCAGGGTGGTCTCGCCCGCACCCACGATGCCCGTGATCACTGGGACCGAAGGGGCGATGAGATCGACGTCAATGGTTCGGGTGGTCGCGTCGCTCGCATTGCCGGCCGCATCGGTGGCAGTAACGCTCACAGCAGCGCTCTGGGACGGGATGCCGGTACTCGGGACTGACAGCTGCCAGGTGACGCTGTTCTCCGCACGGGTGGCCGTATAGGTCTGGCCCCCCCAGCTGACCGTGACGGTCGCACCGAGCTCTGCCGACCCCGAAAGCGTCAGCGCCTGGGTCTTTTCCGAGAGGTTGATCCGATCGTCCCCGCCGATCGGCTGCAGCGTTGGCGCGGTCGGCTTGGCGCTGTCGACGATCACGGCGCGATTCAGCACACCAGGGCTGCTCAGGTTGCCGGCCGGATCCGTCTGCCGAACCTGCAACCCCCCGAGGGGATAGGTCCCGTCGGGCAAGTTGAAGCTGCTTGCGCCGCTCGCGGCAGCCGACCAGGTCTTGCCCGCATCGACCGAATACTCCCAACTGGCACCAGACTCGATGCTGCCGATCAAGACCGTGCGGTCACTGGTGACGCCATCGCTCGGACTGCTGCCGGTGTCCAAGCGCAGCGCGATCGTCGGCGCTGCGATACTCGTGTCGATCACCCAACGCGCCGCATTCGTCGCCTGTGAACTGGTATTGCCTGCCGCATCGAACTGCCACACCTTGATCGTGCCGGCCGCATAAGTACCGGGCTCAAGCGACCAGCCCTGGCCGAGACCCGACACGGCCGTCGCATCACCGACCTTGTAAAACCAGGCGCCCCCGGGCTCAAGCCCCGTGACCTGGACCTTGCTGATCCGGGTGATCGAGTCGCTCGCACTGCTGCCGGTATCCGACGCAAGCGAAAAAGCCGGTTGAGCAACCGCCGTATCGAGCAGGGCTCGCCGACCCGCCGACCCGCTCGCGCCACCCGACGCGACCACTGCGCCGACGTCAAGGAGGCCATCGGCCACCGTGCCGAGATTGAGGGTCGCCTCCCAGCTGCGACTGGCGCTCCCCGTGCCGTTCACGACCGTGCCCAGCGCGATCGGCCCCGCTGTCACACCCGTGGGAAGCGTCAGCTGCAAGGCGCTCGTGGTGAGCGAGCCCAGGAGCGTCGCGCTGTCGGACTTGATCACCCCCACGAGCTTGAGTCCACTGCGCTCGAGACCGTTGATCACATCGTCGCCCGCGATCGCATCCATGGAGACCGAGAGGCTGCTGACCGTGAAGTTCCAGTCGGTCGAATTGGCGATCGCTGCCGAGGCATTGCCTGCGCGATCGGTCACCACCCCCGCGCCAAGTTCGACGTGATAACTATGGCCCGCTGTCAAAGGGGCGTTGGGCTTGACACTGAGTGATCGACCCGAAAGGCTCACGCCCGCGCTGGTGGTCGACCACTCAACCGACCCGGCGGCATTGGTCTCGTTGACCAGCCGGATCGTGCCGCTCCCCAGAAGCACGTCCTCGCTGAAACGGATGACCAGCGCATCGTCGGGCGCATGCGTGCCGCCATCGCGTGGCGTCAACGCCTCGATCAGGGGTGCCTGACTGTCATACCGCACCGGCTGGGCATTAAAGGTCTCCGCGCTCTGATTGCCCGCGACGTCGACCTGGCGGACCCGGATCGCACCAGCGGCAAAGCTGCCGCTTTGCGGGAGCGTGAAAGCGGTGCCCACACCCGGCGACCAGGTGGCCCCGCCGTCGAGGCTGTAGGACCACGCGGCCGAGGTCTCGAGCCCACTGACGTTGATCGCACCGGTGCGCGTGAGCGAGGTGCCCTCGACATTGACGGCAGCGGCCACGCTCAGACCTGGTGCCGTGGGCGCCAAAGTGTCGAGGGTGAACGTGAACGGCCGCACCGAGGAAAGATTGCCGGCGACATCCGCCTGGCGAACCAGCAGCGTGACCGAGCCCGGGCTGAAACTGGTCGGAGGCAAGGGGTTCCAGACCGGCGTGGGTGCCGACAACGCATACTCAACCCGGGCACCGGGCTCGCCCGAGACCGAGAGCGTTGGGTTGCTTGTGACAAGATCACCGGAGCGCCCCGTGTCCGCGACGAGACTGACTTCGGGCAAGGCGGGCGCGGTCTGGTCCAGCGTGAACTGAAGGGTGGTGGCCGGTGAGACGTTACCCGCTGGGTCAATCTGACGGACCTGAATCGAATTGGGCCCGGCAACGGCCGCCGGCTTGAGCGCAGCCCACGAACTGCCGCCATTGGTGCTGTACTGAATGAGCGAGTTGGGCTCTGCGCCGGTTACGCTGTATCCGCCCTGAGCCGTCATCCGGTCGCCAACGGCGCCGGTATCGGCGTCCAGCACGAGGGTCAAGGCAGCCGCACTCGCATCAAACTTGACTGACCGGCTCGCCCACCGTCCCACATCGCTTGCAACCTTACCGTCGAGCGTCGCGACCCGTGCCGTAATCGACCAGTCGGCCAAGTGCGCGAGTGGATCCACCGCCGTCCAGGTCGTGCCGCTAGTACTCGCGCTGACCCAGTTCGCGCCTCCGTCAAAGGACACCTGGACGAATTCGCCCAGACCCAGCGGCGCATCGATCGCACCCGTTACGACACGCCCCGCCGATCCGTCGTTGGTGATCCAGTCGCCGAGGGTCCCGGAATCAAGCGACATGCTGCTCACGGTCGCTGCCTGGCTGGGCTGGTTGACGAGCTGGTAGACGCCCCCCCCAAACCCGCCAAAGGTCCAGCCGGGCTGAGCCTGCCACCCCTCAAGCACCACCTTGGCCGAGCCGACTGCAAACGAATAGACCCCGCTTTGCTCCGTGACCTGTGGCGCTGCCGTCAGCCCCTCGTTATTGGCCGTGGCGACCACGCGGTCACCCAACGCAAGATTCCTGATCGTGATCGTGCCGCTCGTTCCGATCAGAGCGGTCAGATCGAAGCGGTCGTTCCCCGAGCCGCCATCGAGCGTATCCCCCGGACGGCCGACCAGTTCGTCATCCAACGCACTGCCCACCAAGGTGTAGTTGGCCGTTGCGCTCGAGCTGCGATCGAGCTTGACGCCAGCGGGCGCGAGCGCTGCGCTGATTACCTCAAAACCGCGAACGCCAATGCCGCTCCCGCTACTAGTGGCGTCGATATTGAAATTGCCAAAGACAAGGAGCGTATCGGCAGTGCCACCGCCGCCATCGATGTTGCTGTCGGGCTGATAGCTGACCACGTCGTTGCCGAGCCCCGCCATGATCGTATCGGCACCACCACCGCCGACGATCGTATCCGACAGCCCGGAGCCCGTGAGCTGATTGGCTGCGCTGTTGCCGGTGATCTGCAGGGGATTGCTGTTCGCCGCACTGCCATCGACATGCGTCGCCGTGAAGAGCGGATCACTGTCGACAGCGACGCGACCGCCCGCGGACTGCAAGGCTTTGTTGACGAGGTCCACCAGGACCGCTCCCGTCCCCCCGGCGCTGCCCGTGAGGGTCAGCGTCTGGGACCCTGGAGCGATCGCCGCAAACGGGCTCGCGGTCTGCGCGATCATAACCGTCTGGGGCGCTGACTGGGCGCTGGTTCCGCCCGCGTCGGCAATGGTCACGGTTGCGGTACGGGTCGCAGTCGAGACATCTGTGGTGGCGGCGAAGACGACGCCTCGCAGGACTTCCTGGAACTGCGCCAAGGCTGCGCCGTTGGCAGCACTTGCAGTGATCTGTCCGCCGGTGAACGCCCCAAGGACGATGCCCGCACCGTCAGCGACGGCGCGAGCACTGGCCGAAAACGCCAGCGTGTCGCCAGCGACAGCGCCCGTGAGGGTGACTGTGAGCGACGAAAGCTGGGTGCTGTCGAGGTCTGCAAGGCTCGCGAGAGGCGCGACCGCCAGGCCGGCAGGATACAGACTCTTGACATAGGCAACGCTCGAAGCGAGGCCTGCGGCATCGGGGCCGTTCAGATCGAGCGTGGGCGAGTCGTTCGTCGCCTGCACAGCCAGCGTGCGTGTCACCGGTACGGAAACAGCCGCCGCGGGATCGGTCACGGTCAGTTCGAATAGGCGGTCCTGGGTCGCGGGGTTGTCACTGGTGTTGCGATAGGCGAGCCCTCGAAGCGCGGTCTGATAGGCCGTGACCGAGGCCGTACCCGACAAGCGCATCACGCCAGTCCCGACATCGAACTGCGCCGCGATACCCGACGGCAAGACGGTTGCCTCGAGCCGATCCTGATCGGCCCGGTATCCACCCGCAAAGCGCAGGACCGCTCCGCTCAACTGATCGTGATCGGCGTCGGACAACGACACCACGTTGAAGAGCGGTAACGCGGGCGCGTTCTCCGACTAGCCTCATCCAAGCGTGCCGCGTATGAGCACCGGCAG
>CAZAVT010000271.1:0-5048 GCA_964488395.1 uncultured Burkholderiaceae bacterium
GGACGATGAAGCTCGGCTTCTTGCAGCCCCGCAGGCGTGCGCTTGAAGTCGGCTGGTTTGAACGGCACCTGCGGGGGACCCAATCCTTCCTGCCGCTCGGTGGTGGGCGTTCGCTCTTTGTGCTGGCGCCGCCGAACGATCCGTTCGATGGGGCAGCGCCGCCGCAACTCGAGGACGTGCGCGCCTTCGTCCTCGACGGGTCGGTGGGGATCAACCTGAAGCTGGGTACCTGGCACTGGACGCCGTTTCCGCTGACCGAGGGCGCAAGCTTTGCGATCCTTGTGCGACGCGACGCGGCCGCTGACGACCTGAACATGATCGATCTGGTCGCCACGCACGGCCGCACGATCACGGTGGATCTGGCCTGATCAAGCAACGATTTTTCGAGGAGGAAGTCATGTCCGACACGCATCAACGCAGCTTCGCCGATCGTCCCGCTCCGGGCCGGCGACGCCTCAACGCAATGGCCGCTGCGGTTCTGGCGGGCGGTCTGGGCCTCGCGCTTGGCGCGACCGCACCTGCCGTCCAGGCTCAGAGCTGGCCCACCCAGGCAGTCCGCATCATTGTCCCCTTCGGTCCGGGAGGCGGGGTTGACATCGTCGCCCGCACGATCGGCGACGAATGGACCAAACAGACCGGCCACAAGGTGATCATCGAGAATCGCGCCGGGGCCGGTGGCAACATCGGTTCGGCGAGTGTTGCCAAGTCGGCGCCCGATGGCTATACGCTGCTGCTCGCCTCCAACTCCAACAGCTACAACGATTTCCTGTACTCGAGCGCGGGCTACAACCCAGCCACCGA
The DNA here is from genome assembly GCA_964488395.1 of uncultured Burkholderiaceae bacterium. Taxonomy (GTDB): domain Bacteria; phylum Pseudomonadota; class Gammaproteobacteria; order Burkholderiales; family Burkholderiaceae_E; genus SYIM01. Next base: position 802 of record CAZAVT010000271.1, read on the forward strand.
TCTCGCGCCGGTGCTGCAGATCGGTCGAGTACCGATCGTGCTGATCGTGGCCGCAAACTCGCCCTTCAAGACGGTGCAGGATGTCATCGCGGCTGGCAAGGCTCAGCCCGGCAAGCTCAACTTCGCGCATTTCGGCTATGGCAGTTCGGGGCACCTGCTGTATGAGCTGTTCATCCGGCAGGCGGGTTTCACGGCCAACCATGTGCCCTACAAGGGTGGCGAACTCAATACCGACTTGCTGGCGGGCCGCACCGACATGGTGTTCAACAACCAGCTGGGCGTGATGTCCTTCATCCGTGCCGGACAGATGCGGGCGATCGGCGTTGCCAGCGATCAGCGCTCGTCGCTACTGCCGGAAGTGCCGACGATGGCCGAACAGGGACTGGCCGACTTCAAGGCCGATGTCTGGTGGGGCGTGATGGCTCGGGCCGGCACTCCCGAGCCCGTTTTGCAACGGATCAATCAGATCGTCAACGAGGTGCTGCGCGCGCCCGAGGTGATCAAGCGGATGGAGGCTCAGGGGGCTTCGGTGGTCGGGGGGAGCGCCGCGCAGTTCGCGCAGTTCTTCGCCGCCGAGCGCGCGACCTGGCAAAAGGTGATCGTTGACGCCAAGATCCGGATCGATTGAGTCGAGTGCGGATCGTGGGCACGGGTATCGCCTCTCCCGATCTCGCGTGGATCCGCGCCCGACTCGATGCGGGTGAGTCACGCGTTGCGGAGATCGTCGAGGACTGTCTTGCCCGGATACGCGCCGGCAATCCGGTCTGGCATGCGCTCTTGCCAATCGACGAGGAGGCGGTGCGCCGTGAGGCTGAGCGCGCGGACCGCCGGCGAGCGGGCGGGCATCACGCGGGACCGCTCGACGGGCTGCCGATCGTCCTCAAGGACCTGATCGAGATCGAGGGCACGGTCAGCACCAATGGCTCGGTCACGCGATCGGGCTGTGTCAGCACACGGACGGCTGCGGTGGTCGAGCGGCTGCGTGCGGCCGGGGCGATCATCGTCGGCAAGGCCCACATGGTCGAGTTCGCTTACGGCGGGGGGGGCACCAACCGATCCATGGGCGCCCCCCGCAATCCTTGCGATCCCCTCGTCCACCGCTCGCCGGGTGGCTCCTCGAGCGGCTCGGGTGTGGCGGTCGCGAGCGGCATGGCGCCGGCAAGCCTGGGATCGGATACGGGCGGATCGATCCGGATCCCCGCGGCTTTGCAGGGCCTGAGCGGCTTGAAGCCGACGGTCGGACTGATCAGCCTTCATGGCTGCCTGCCGCTGTCGGCGAGCTTTGATTCGATCGGTCCGATCGCGCGCAGCGTGGCCGAGTGCGCGCAGATCACGGCAGCGCTCGCGGGCCACGATCCCCGCGATCGCCTGTCGGTGGCGGTCGCGCCGGATCGGATCTCGGGGCTGCTGACCGCCGGGGTCGTACAGGGACAACGGGCGGTGATTGACGTGCTCGAAGCCCTGGGTGCTCAGGTGCTTTGGCAGGCAGCCCCTTTTGATTGGGGCGAGTTCCTGCGCCGCAATGGGCAGGCGATCGGCTACGAAGTCTGGCAACAGCACGGTGCCACCGCGCGGGATGAATCGCTACCCATCGATCCAGGCGTGCGGATGCGGATGCGGCGGGCCGAGGCGATCACGGCCGAGGAGTATCAGGCAGCGATGGCTCATGCCCGGAGGACCGCGCACGACCTGAGCGAATGGCTGCACGGCGCCGATGCGTGGCTGATGCCGGGCTGCCCGATCAGTGCGCCACCGATCGAGGGGGTCGACGAGGGCGACCCGATTCTCTCCACCTTCACACGGGTCGCCAATCATCTCGGCGGCTGCGCGCTGTCACTGCCCGCGGGCGTGGACGCACTGGGCCTGCCGGTCGGCGTGCAGCTCGTGGGTCCCGCCTTTGGCGAAGCCGCGCTGATCGCGATCGGACACGCGGTGCAGCAAGTCACGAGCTGGCATCGGAGCGGGGGGTGAGTCGGCTAGCCCGATTCGCCCTCAACCTATTGGCAATGAGCTGCCCCTGCTCGATGACCCAAAGGACTGCGCCCGGCAGCGCCTCGAGATTGACCGAGACGTGATCGAGGTTTTCACCGTCCTCGTTCAGGGCCAGTGCGCCGATCGTCAACATCGAGTGCGGTCCAGGGATCGGACCGTCGGTCTCAACATCGGTGCTGATGTAGAGGTCGGGCGCCAAACTCGGGTCGCGGGGCACGGCATACTGACGAAGGCCCTCGATCCAGTGCAGCCAGATCGTCGGCCGATTGATCCCGCAGAAAGGGCAAACAGCATGAAATCATGGACCCTCGGATTCGCGATCCTGGTCACGGCCTCAAGCACTGCAGCGTCCGGCATCGGAGACGCGCCAGCCGGCGATCCGGTCTCTTCCAGGCAGGTGAACCCCGCCATCGCCTGGAAGGCGACGCTTGGCTACTACATCGGCACCAGCAGTGGATCGGCGCATGACCTCAACGTCCGCGGCAACACCGAGGACTGGACGGCCTGGCTGGGCCACTATGTCGATCGGCAGGGCTTCGCACAGACCCGGCTCGGCATGGAGACGTCCTTGAACCTGCCCCTGGGCCGGGTGATTCCGTCCGTCCAGATCGCGAGCGGCGGCTTTGTCGGCGGCTCGATCACCTGGGATGGGCGAGCCGATCCCCGCAAGGGCATCGGGCCGATCGTCGGCGTATCGCGGACCAACCTGCGCCCGTACATGAACCTGAACTTCGACCCCAACGATTCGCTGATTTTCGGGGCGAGCTACGCAGCGCCTCCGGTCGGAGTGCTGTCGCTTTATCAGATCCGGGATGATCGGCTCGACACCGGTCAGCGGGTCACCCATCTGGTGTGGCGACGCAACCTCGCAAAGGAGCAGCGGCTCACAGTCGACCTCTTTTCGCGCAGCGGCGCTGAAGCCGCGGGGGCAGTGGTCTATCGCGGGCTCGGCGGAACCGTCACGGTCGATATTGGCGATTATTTCTTCCGGGTGGGCTACGACGCACACGCCAACTACACCCAGGAGGACATCACGCGGATCGCGGCGGGGTTTCGGTTTTGAAAGCCCCTCACTTCGCCTCGGGAAAACTCACCTGCAGATCCTGGCGGCGACGCACGACCACCGTACCGGCAAGCTTGTCATGCCAGCCCTGCTTGCGGCTGTCAAAGGCGACCCAGATAAACCCAAGACAAAGCGGCAACGCTGACACGAAATACGCCAGGTAGCGGCCAATGCACTGGCCCGTGCCTGGCGCCTGACCCGTGCGCGCATCGACAATGCGAAGCCGCAGCGCCATCTTTCCCGGGGTCGCCTGCTTGATGACCCAGAACACGATGGTGACGACCATCGGCGCAACCCAGCTGATCATGAAATCCATGGGCCCCTGAACGAAATCCTCCGAATCGATATAGCTCTCCCCGTAGAAAGCCATCAGGATCGGCAACGTGATCGTCAACAGAAGGATCGTATCGATGATGCCGGCGCCCAGGCGCACCCAGAAGCCTGCATAGTTCAACGACTGCTCTTGCATCCTGAATCTCCAAAAAAAGGGCGCTCACCAGGTGGGCTGAGCGCATTGCGTCTGCCTACAGCATAGCTTTGATCACGCAGCGCCTCCGATTGCCTGAGGGAATCGGTCCCCCGTCCAGCGTGCGCCGTAGCGCATGACGATGGACCCCGCTAGCCCCACCGCTCCTCGGGCGGCGCGATCTCCGAGACCAGATCGCGCACGAGTGGCTTGTTGCCCAGCGGCCGCAAGCGCATCTCACCAGCGACCAGTCGCTCGGTGCAGGCGTACCCGACCTTGCCATCGATCTCCATCATGCACTCCTTGCAGGCGTTTGCATTGATGCATGAATAGCGGACTGCGAGGCTCGGGTCGATGTGAATACGCGCCCAGCGCAGCCCATCGAGCACCGACTGGCCTTCGACGAAGGGGACATCGATCGTGCTGCAGTCGAGGGCGCTGTCCTGCGGCCCGCTGTCTTCGGTCGACGTGTCCCCGCCTCGCACGATCCGCAGGCGCGCGATGCGCGTCGCGCCCTCGCCGCTCAGTCCGACTGCGACCGGTCGTTCGGCCGTGGCAACCTCCACCGCGCGGGGAGCCGGCGCCGAGGGATAGGCCTCGCGCTGCAGGGGCCGCAGCACGATCCGGTCGCCCGCGAGGCTCGCCACCTGGTTGAAGGCCCAGGCCTCGTCGAGCCCCGGATAGTCCTCGCGCTGGTGCGCGCCCCGGCTCTCCTTGCGGGCGATC
>CAZAVT010000272.1:0-5041 GCA_964488395.1 uncultured Burkholderiaceae bacterium
GGTGTGGTGCGGGCCCGCGCGATTGCCAAGCGGCTCGACTGTGATCTCGCGATCATCGTCAAGCGCCGTCCCAAGGCCAATGTGGCCGAAGTGATGAACATCATCGGCGACGTGTCGGGCCGCACCTGCGTCATCATGGACGACATCGTCGACACCGCCAACACCTTGGTCAAGGCGGCTGCCGCCTTGAAAGACCGCGGCGCGCGTCACGTCCTCGCCTACTGCACACATGCGGTGCTGTCGGGCGGGGCGATCGAGCGGGTCGCTGGCCCCGCGATCGATGAGCTGGTGGTGGTTGACACCATCCCGCTGTCGGCCGAGGCTGCCGCCCTGGGCAAGATCCGAGTGCTGTCCTGTGCGCAGCTCTTCGCCGAGACGATCCTGCGGATCAATCGCGCCGATTCGGTCTCGTCGCTGTTCGTCGACTGATTTTTTCTCAGCCAGCCTCGCGACCGACCGGTCGGGAGGCTTTTTGCAACCCCCGGGTGATCTGGTCGCGGACCCCGGGACCACGAAGACCACGGTCTTCCACGAAAGGAGCAAACGATGAAAGTCGTTGCCAAGAGCAGAACCGAGCAGGGATCGGGTGCGAGCCGCCGACTGCGCCGTGTCAACCAGGTGCCCGGGATCATCTACGGCGGCAAGTCTGAGCCGACGGCGATCGCGATCGAGCACAATCCGCTCTATCACGCGCTACGGGTCGAGGGCTTCCACTCCTCGATCCTCGACATGGAACTCGACGGCAAGCCCGAACAGGTGCTGTTACGCGACATCCAGTGGCATCCCTACAAACAGCAGGTGATGCACATCGACTTCCAGCGGGTGTCGGCTGACCAACCGATCCACATGCGCGTGCCGCTGCATTTCCGCAATCAGGAAAACTCGCCAGCAGTGAAAGTCTCGGCGGGGATCGTCAGTCACGTGGTGACGGAGATTGACATCACCTGCCTGCCCAAGGATCTGCCCAGCTTCATCGACGTCGACCTGTCCACGCTCGAGTCGGGCAAGCCCCTGCACCTGCGCGATATCGCCTTTCCCGACGGCGTCAAGCCGGTCCTGCGCGGCCGCGAGAATCCCGTCGTGGTCACTGTGTCTATTCCGGCCGCCGAAGAAGCCCCGGCCGCCGGAGCAGCGGCTGCGCCCGCGGCAGCTGCTGCGGCGGGCAAGGCTGCGGCCGCCCCCGCCAAGCCTGCCGCCAAGAAGTAGTCAGGCTCGCGGGCAGGGTGAGCCCGGCTTTCCCTGCCCGAGCCGGCCCCTTTTTCGAACAGGCCAGCGGGCTCGTGTCATGCTGCACCGACGGACAAGCTGATGAGCGCCATCCGCCTGATTGCCGGCCTGGGAAACGTTGGCCCGGACTACGATGCCACTCGGCACAACGCCGGCTTCTGGCTACTCGACCGGCTGGCCAGAGCGCGCGGGCTGACGTTTGCGCGGCAGACGCGCTTTCTGGGTGACGTCTCCCGCTTGACCCACGCGGGCGAGTCGGTATGGCTCCTGAAGCCCGGTACCTTCATGAACCGATCCGGCCAAGCGGTGGCTGCGCTCGCCGGCTTTTACCGAATCCCGGCCGAATCGATCCTGATCGTGCACGACGAACTCGACCTGCCGCCGGGCGCAGCGCGCCTCAAGCTGGGCGGCAGCCACGCCGGGCACAATGGCCTGAAGGACATCCAGGCACGGCTTGGCTCGACGCAATTCTGGCGACTGCGGCTTGGGATTGGCCATCCCCGCACGCTCGAGCTCGAACAGGCGGTGATCGACTTCGTGCTGCATCGGCCCAGCCGGGAACATCAGGCCATGATTGATGACGCGATCGACCGGGCATTGACCTGCATCGATGACCTGATCGCGGGGCAGACCGAGCAGGCCATGAAGCGGCTGCACTCGGTTCGCGCACCCACTGGTTCGGCGACGCCAGGACTCAGTTAGCCCCGGTTGGGCGCTGATTGGCAACGCCGGCGGGAACATGGCCGGCCGGGCCGAATCGAGCGGCCGACTGGACATGCCCGGTCTGATCATCAAAGAAAAAATCGGGCTGGAACTGGGCAAGAAAAGGGCCCTTGCCAAGACCACCGAGGAACATCGCCTCATCGACCCCGATGCCCCAGGCCATCAGCGTGCGAATCGCCCGCTCATGAGCGGGAGCACTGCGCGCCGTGACGAGCGCCGTGCGGATACGCATCAGCGGACGGGTCGCGCCGCGCTCGGCCTGCAGGCGGTGCAGGGCCTCCAGAAGCGGCTTGAACGGGCCCGGCGGTAGCGGCAACTCAGCACGATCGGCCTCGTGGCGCTGGAACGCCTCCAGACCATCGGCCTGGAACACGCGCTCCGACTCGTCGGAAAACAACACGGCATCCCCGTCGAAAGCAATACGGATCTCGTCGGGATGAGATTCGGAGGCCTTGACCGATTCGGGATAGACGCGGGCCGCTGGAAAGCCCGCATCAATCGCCGCCCGAACGTCATCGACATTGGCCGACAGAAACAGGTTGGCATTGAGAGGGGTAAGGTAGGGCCAGGGCGTTCGCCCGCTCGTGAAGACGCCCCGCTCCAAGCGCAGCCCCTGATGACGGGCGGACCGGAACACCCTGAGCCCGCTCACCGGGTCGTTGCGGGAAAGCACCACCACTTCGATCCTTCGGGATTCAGGGGGGCAATCCAGCGGATCGAAGGCGAGGAGCTTCTTGACCAGCGCGTGCGCCACTCCGGGCGCGGCTGGCGCCTCGAGGCGGGCCCGTTGGATCGCCATGTAGGCCTGAGCATTACCGCCTTCGAAGACGCGATTTTCCTCCTCGAAGTCGAAGACCGCTCGCGAGGAGATTGCAATCACCAGCTTGTTATCGAGCGAGGCTGCCATGACGCAAAGCTTAACAGCAGTGCGGCCGCCAGAATCAGACCATGGACAGCACGCTTGGTTCTGAACGCCCGCACCAACCGGGTTCCGTCGCAGGCCCCCACCCGCTCCTCGACTGTCTGATCGAGCGCGCCAAGGTGCGGCCGGCGCTGACCTGCGCAGTCATCTGGCCCGACGAAGACACGGCGCTCGCGGCTGCGGTGCACGCGCATCGCGAGGGGCTGATCGCCGGTCACCTGATCGGGCCGCTGACACGGCTTCGCAAGCGCGCGGCTGCCCTCGAGCTCGACTGCTCGGGGCTCATCTGGATCGACGCCGAATCGCCAGCGCTGGCCCTCGCCAAGTCGATCGCCCTTGCGCGATCTGGGACCGTTGCGAGCCTGATGAAAGGGCACCTTCATACCGACCTGCTGCTCGCAGCCATCCTCGATCGCGAACACGGGCTGAGGGTGCCAGACCGCCGGGTCAGTCATGTCTATGTGATCGAGCCGCCCGGCCTGGGACGGCTGCTCTGGGTCTCGGACGCAGCGGTCCACATCGCGCCCGACCTCGCCGCCAAGCGGGCCATCACCCTGAATGCGATCACGCTTGCTCGCGCCTGCGGTCTGAACGCGCCACGCGTCGCGATCCTCGGTGCGATCGAGACAGTCAACCCGGCAATGCCCGCGACCGTCGACGCGGCGGCTCTCGCGCAGATGTCACGCGAGGGGCAGATGCCGGAGGGCGCCTTGATCGACGGGCCGCTCGCCATGGACAACGCCGTGAATGTCCAGGCCGCCCAGATGAAGGGCATCGTTTCGCCCGTCGCAGGCCAGGCCGACGTGCTCATCGTGCCCAACATTGAGGCAGGCAATCTGCTCGCCAAGGCCCTGACGTTTCTTGCGCACGCCGCAGCCGCCGGCGTTCTCGTCGGGGCACGCGTGCCGGTGATCCTCACGAGCCGCGCCGACGATTCGTTCACCCGGCGGGCCTCGTGCGCGCTCGCCCGCCTGCTCTTTGACGCCGCATCCGATCGCTGCGCGGTGGACGCCCAGGAACGCGCTGCTGTGGGCCATTTGACCGCGCCAGGCGCTCTCGCTATGGTCCGGGAAGTCCCGAACGATCGAGCAGGAGTCCTGCCCATGCCGCCCAGCCACCCGACGTTTGAAAAGGTCGACGATGAACTCGAGCTGGTGAGCCGGGTCTTGCCAGTGACCGAGCCCTGCCGACTGATCGAACTGGGCTGTGGCGCAGCCGCGCTCGCTCGAGCGCTCCTTGCTCGTCACGGCGCCTGCACCGTGACCGGCCTCGAGGTCGATCGGGTACAGATGGCCAAGAATCTCGCCAAGCCAGTGGAACGGCTGGCCTTTGTCGAGGCGGGCGCGCAGTCGATTCCGTTTGCCGAGGGCCAATTCGACGCCGCCTTGATGTTGAAGTCCCTGCACCACGTCCCGCTCCCGCTCATGGGGCAGGCCCTGCGCGAGGTGGCGCGCGTGCTGCGCCCGGCGGGACGTCTTTATGTCTCGGAACCGATCTACGGCGGCGCGTTCAATGACATCGTGCGGCTCTACAACGACGAGGGGATGGTGCGGGCCGCCGCCCAGGGCGCGCTCGACGCGGCGCTGATGGAGCGGCCCAACTTGTGGCAGCAGGTCGACGAGATCCGCTTCACCATGCCGGTTCGATACTCGGGCTTTGATGAGTTCGAGCGCAAGCACATGCGACCGAGCTATGCCGACCATGCGCTGGACGATGCACTCATCGCTCGGGTGCGCGCGGCTTTCGAACCCCATGTCGGCGCCGACGGCGCCTGGTTCGACCGATTGCACCACGTCAGGGTTTTCGCCCGCACCGACGCTCCGGCCCCTTGCGCGGCTCAGTGATCAAACGGGCGGATCAGCCGCCCGCCGGTACAATCGCGGCTTGATGGATCGTCAGGCGCGACGCGCGTGAGCAAGGATCACCCATGAGCCTCCAGGTCGGTATCGTCGGGCTGCCCAATGTCGGCAAGTCCACCCTCTTCAACGCGCTGACCAAAGCGGGCATCGCTGCGGAAAACTATCCCTTTTGCACGATTGAACCGAATGTCGGGATCGTCGAGGTGCCCGATGCGCGGCTGCAAGCGCTCGCTGCACTGGTGAACCCGCAGCGGGTCCTGCGCGCCACGGTCGAGTTCGTCGACATCGCGGGCCTGGTCGCCGGCGCCTC
>CAZAVT010000273.1:0-4337 GCA_964488395.1 uncultured Burkholderiaceae bacterium
TTATCAGTTGGCCGTTGATACCGACGGCGACAACGTCGCTGATACGACCGATCTCGATGACGACAATGACGGCATCCTGGACAGTGTCGAGCAGCGGGTGACGGGTCGTGCCCCCCTGACTCCACAGAACATCACCTTCACCTATGCCCAGGAGACCGCTGGCTTCAATTCCAGGCACGATGGCGCCGCTGAGTTCTTACTGGGCGGAGCAAACGACCCGGCCTTCCTCTTTGATGGTGATGTCAACACGGAATTGCGCGTCCACGCCGATGATGTGTATGAGTTCGCGTTGCCGCGCACCATTGGTGCTGGCTCGAGTTTCAAGCTCACCGAAGGCACGGGCGGCTTGGATTCGATCCTGCTCGTGTTGGGCAGCCTCGACAGTACCGATCCGGCCGGTAACGCCAACAATGCGACCGGAGGAGGTCGCGGCTGGGCCACGATCAGCGCCAGCTGGAACGTGACCACTCCAACCGAGCTGCTGGCGAAGTATGCCGGGGCGCCTGTGGTGAGTCCGGATGGACGGAGCATCCTCTTTTTCGGGGGTCCAAGCAGCAACTCCGAGACCTTCGTCACGTCCATCGACATCCGCCACTTTCAGATCGTGGGGGTCACGAGCCATGGGGGCTGGGCTGACCTCGCTGTTGCGGCTGAGGTCGACAATACGCTCGACACCGACGGTGACGGCATCATCAACAGCCGTGACCTGGACAGCGATAACGACGGCATCAGTGACTTGTACGAGGCGATCGGGTCGGCAGCTGACAACCCGCTCTATCTTGCCGACGCCAATCGGGATGGGCGGGTGGATAGTGTGACCAGTCCCAATGGTGTCTGGTCTGGAGGAGGGGTCACTCCCCTGAATTCCGACACCGATGCAGTGCCTGATTTCCTCGATCTCGATAGCGACGGGGACGGTATTCCCGATACCGTCGAAGCGCGCGCCAGTACCGGGTTCGTCAGCAACGATGGTGATGTGCGCAACAACGATTCGGATGGCGACGGCGTGCTCGATTCATTCGATACCGTCAACGGGTTTGGCGGCAGCTTTGCCGTTCCCGTCAACACCGATAGCGCAGCGGAGTCCGGACAGTTCAACTACTCCAATTCCGGCAAGCCTGTCCGAGCGACCGTTGATAACTCCGTCGACAACCTCACCTTGACGGACATCCGGTCGGTGTTGACCACCGGGGATGGCAAGTACGCCAAGCTCAATTCGGTCAACGATGCCCTGGTTCTCGATCTCGGCACTGCTCTTCCCGTCGGTGCAAAGATCACGATCACCGCGCTCACCCGCGATGTGACCGCCGATCTCGTGGTGTCCGAGAGTAATGCCGCGGGGACTGCGCTCACATCGACGCAGACCTTCGATCTGACGGTCAAGGACAAGTACACCAACCTAACCTATACCGTCACGACTGCCGGGACGCGCTATGTGCATCTCAAGCCCTCACTCAGCAAGGAATTAAGGATCGATTCGGTCAGTTGGGGCTACGGGACCGCCACTGCCGCAACCTCTCCCGATTATCTGGACCGCGACAGCGATCAGGATGGCCTGCGAGACCAGTACGAATCCGGTCTGATTCGCACGGGGGTCGATGCCAATCAGGATGGGATCGACGACGGCGTTGGCGCGAGCTATCGGGATCCCAACGGATCGGTCGCGCCAAATGGCGGTACGGTCGACCTCACGACGCAGGGCGCGCTGACCAACGATGACGGAACCCCGGCGGATGTGGACTACCGGAGCCTGCCGGCGGCCGGCATGATGACCGTCAGCAACATCGAGGTCAACGAAGGGTCCCCCTGGGCGGTCTTCAAATTGGGAGGCGTCACTTCACTCACCAATATCGACCAGCTGCAGCTCGCCAACGACAACGATCCCGACCTGGCCGACGCCACGATTGGGGCCGACACCGGAAAGATCCAGTGGCTCGATGGCTCCAACTGGGTCGATTACAACCCTGCGGTGAAAGTCCCTAAGGTCGACCCGACCAACGGGCTCCTGGTCAGGGTCGCCATTGGCAATGACGCACCGTATGAGGGACCCGAGGGTTTCCGACTGAAAGCCGTTTACGGAGGGGGCTCGCCCCGGACGGCCATCGGCGGCTATGGGGTCATCTATGACGACGGCTCGGGAGATTACTGGAGCTCGTCCAACCTGACCGAGGATCCTGATCCTGCGCCGCCTGCACTGGATGACGACCGGCCCATCGAGATCGATAATGTCGTGGTCAACGAGGGCTCCCAGTTCGGGGCTGTGTTTACCCTGACGGCCCCAGCCGGTGCAGCCCTGAGCCTTAGCCTCGCCACGACAGGATCGGGGACGGGCTATGCGACCCTGGGAACCGATACGGGGGCGCTCTCGCAACTTCAGTATTCTCTGGATGGCGTCAGCTGGACCACAGGGACCAATCCGACCACCCCTGACAGCGGAACCCTCTACGTCCGGGTGCCGATCACGCAGGACGCAGGTTTCGAACAGGCTGAGACCTTCCGATTGGTCGCCACTCGTCCCAATGGCGCCAACACGGTCACCAGTACCGGCGGGCTGGGCACGATTCGGGACGACGGGATCGGTCATTTCTGGCTCAACGGGTCAGCCGTGCCTGCCACTGACACGCAGTTGGCAGCGGTCAGCCTCAAGCTGGACAACGATACGCCGATATTTGTCAGCAGCCCGGTGGTGAATGAGGCGAGCGCGTGGATTGAATTCGAGCTGGAAGGGATCCCGGGCAACGCCTACAGCCTTTCGCTCCAGCACAACACCGCTTTGTACAAGGCGGAGTACGCGTTCGATTTTGGCCCGAGCATTCAGTACCAGGACCCTCAGGGCGTCTGGCAGCCCTATGACCTCGCTGCGCCACAGTCGCTGGTGTTTGAACCGTCCGGGCACGCCCACGTGCGTCTGGCGGTTCGGCAGGATACGCTCAGCGAGACGGCTGAAACCTTCAAGTTGGTCGCGAGAAGTTCCTCAGGAGTCCTGAGCACCGGAGGGATTGGCACCATTCGCGATGATGGGACGGGCCTTGTCTACAGGCTCGATGGCACGGTGGACGACACCGCAGTCAAGGATGACGACCGGCCGCTTTCCGTGGGTGATTTCGAGGTCAACGAAGCTTCGGGCTTTGCCGTTTTCAGCGTCACGGGGGCACCCGGTCAGGCCGTCGGGCTCTCGCTCGTGGCCGGCTCGAGCCTGCCAGCGGGCGCGGATGGCCTGGACTATGGTTCAGCTGCGCCAGGTTCGGATCTTGAATACTTCGACGGGACGGGCTGGCAAACCTATGTCCCTGGTGCCTTCGTCGTCCTCGACTCGAATGGGCTGCTGAAGGTTCGCACGGCGGTCCTCAACGATTCGATCGTCGACAACGGCGAGACCTTCAGGCTTACAGCTGCCTATGCCGCCGGCAAGTCCGCCACCGGAACGGCGACGATCCGGGACGATGGGACTGGGACGATCTTCAAGAGCGACGGCACGCCTGACGATACCGCCACCAAGGACGACGATCGGCCGTTGCAGGTCGACAATCTGCTGGTCAATGAGGGCTCGCCGTATGCCGTGTTCACCGTCACTGGTGCGCCGGGACAGATGACAGCACTCGCTCTGGCCCTCGGGACGAGCGCGCCGGCAACCGGCGATGGCGTGGACTATGGCGCTGCGGCGCCGGGTTCCGATCTCGAGATCTTTGACGGTAGCCGTTGGGTAGCCTATGGGGCGGGCACTCGGATCGCCCTGGATGCCACCGGGCAGCTCAAGGTTCGGGCCGCGATCGTGAACGATTCGACCTTCGAAGGCGCTGAGACCTTCCGGCTTACAGCAACCAATGCCAGTGGTACGCCCGCTTTTGGCACGGCGACGATTCTCGATGATGGGACGGGAGCGATCTATCCGGACAATCCGACGGGCAACCCGGACCCGGATGCGGTGAAGGACGATGACCGCGCGGTGAAGGTGAACGACATCGAGGTGAACGAGGGTTCGCCGTATGCGGTGTTCACGGTGAAGGGCACGGGCAGCCAGGCGGTGGTGCTGGGGCTGCAGCAGGACAATGATCCGCTGACGGCCAACGCGCTGCTGGGGACCGACACGGGCCATGCGGGAGCGGCGGGGCCGCTGCAGGTGTTCAACGGGACGGCGTGGGTGGATTACACGCCTGGTGCGCCGGTGAACCTGGTCAACGGGCAGTTGCTGGTGCGCACGCGCGTGACGCAGGACACGACCTACGAGGGTCCGGAGAGCTTCGCGCTGTCGGTGGCGCCGGTGGGTGGCACGGTGGCGTACGGCACGGCGACGATTCTCGATGATGGGACGGGAGCGATCTATCCGGACAATCCGA
>CAZAVT010000273.1:4437-4995 GCA_964488395.1 uncultured Burkholderiaceae bacterium
CGGAGAGCTTCGCGCTGTCGGTGGCGCCGGTGGGTGGCACGGTGGCGTACGGCACAGCGACGATTCTCGATGATGGGACGGGGAAGGTTTTTCTTCCGGTCAATACCTCGGGCTCGGCCGATCCCCCGAGTTCGCCCGGTTATCCGACTGTACTCGACGACGATCGGATGCTTTCAGTCGGTGACCTTCTGGTCAATGAGGGTTCGCCGTATGCGGTATTCACCGTCACTGGCGCACCGGGGCAGATCGCGTCGCTCGCACTCGCCCCTGGGGCGACCCCCGTGGCAACCGGCGATGGCGTGGACTATGGCGCTGCGGCGCCGGGTTCCGATCTCGAGATCTTTGACGGTAGCCGTTGGGTAGCCTATGGGGCGGGCACTCGGATCGCCCTGGATGCCACCGGGCAGCTCAAGGTTCGGGCCGCGATCGTGAACGATTCGACCTTCGAAGGCGCTGAGACCTTCCGGCTTACAGCAACCAATGCCAGTGGTACGCCCGCTTTTGGCACGGCGACGATTCTCGATGATGGGACGGGAGCGATCTATCCGGACAATCCGA
>CAZAVT010000274.1:0-4988 GCA_964488395.1 uncultured Burkholderiaceae bacterium
ACTGGTCGAGGACTGTCTGAGCCGAAGCCTCTCGATCCTGCAGGCCCAGCGTGAGCGTCTCGATGCAGGCGCGGCGCTGCTGCTTGAGCGGGAGACCCTCGTTCACGAGGACCTGATACACCTCAGGGAGAACCATCCCACAGTCGCTGGGACGTCTGGCGCATGATGCTCCTCGCGCCCGGTCAACTGGCCCCGCGTTGCGACCCGGCGCAACTTGAAGTCAACGGGACTGATCAGCTCGCCGTTGTTCCAGATGACCTGGGACAGGAGAGCGCAATCGAGGCCATCCGATTTGGAGCGGAACTGCCGCATGCCGGGTTCAACCTGTTCGTGCTGGGTCGGGTCGAGACGGGCAAGCTGGAAGCCACTTCGGCACTGCTGCGCAAGCTCGCGGCCACGGGTCAAGGGGCTCATGACTGGTGCTATGTGAACAATTTTGACGAGCCAGCGCGACCGTCCGCGCTCAGGCTCGGCGCTGGACAGGGTCTGCGTCTTCGGGATGATGTCGGACAGTTGATCGACGAATTGAGCAATGCGATACCAGCGGTTTTCGAGAGCGAGGACTACCAGACCCGACTGGCCCGCATCGACGCCGAGTTCAACGGGCTGCAAGAGCAGTCGTTGGGCGAGTTGATCGCTCAGGCGCGAACCGAGGGGGTGGTCTTGTGGCGCACGCCGGCCGCGCTCTCCTTTGCGCCGGCTAAGAATGGTGAGGTCATGCCCGCCGAGGAATTCGAACAGTTGCCGGCTGCCCACCGGAAGCGCATTGCCGAAGCGATTGAATCGCTCCAGGGGCGCCTCGATCGTCTGATGAGGCAAGTGATCGTCTGGCGACGCAGCCGCCGAGCGGCGATCAAACGCCTGAATCAGCAGGTCACCGAGATGGCCGTCGGCAACCTGGTCGACGATCTGATGCGCAAGTACCTGCTCCAACCGCCCGTGGTCGAGTTTCTGATGGCCCTCCAGCGTGACGTGATTGATCATGCAGAGCTCTTTCAGTCGGCTGCGGAAAACGCTCCGGCCGAAGGATTTGCAGCAGGCGCAGGCGAGGCCCTGGCACCGTTACGTCGCTACCAAGTCAACGCCTTGGTGGCAAGAACCGGTGAGAGCAGTTTGCCGGTCGTGGTCGAAGATAACCCGACCCTGTCGAATCTGCTTGGGCGGGTGGAATATCTGGCACGGTTCGGTGCGCTGGTGACCGATTTCGGCATGATCAAGGCGGGTGCGCTGCATCGCGCCAGCGGCGGGTTTTTGCTGCTCGACGCACGGCGCGTGCTGATGCAGCCCTTTGCCTGGGATGCGCTTAAGCGCGTGCTGATCACTCGCGAGATTCGCATCGAGTCCCTCGGGCAACAATACGGGCTCGTGAGTACGGTGACGCTCGAGCCGGCGGCCATTCCCTTTGAGGCTCGAGTGGTGCTCTTTGGCGATCGCTGGCTGCATGACTACCTGCAATGGGCAGACCCCGATTTTGCCGAGCTCTTCCGGATCGCACCCGAGTTCGTCGACGATGCCCCTCGAAATCAACCGGGCCTTCGCGCCTATTCGGCCTGGCTGGCCGGTATTGGTCGGGAACGATCGCTGAGGCCTTTTGACGGGGAGGCCGTCGGTGGCTTAATCGACTGGAGCACGCGCGAGGCTGGCGACTGTGACCGCCTCAGCCTGCATGTACGAAGGATCGGCGATCTCATGATCGAGGCCGACCGTTGGGCCGCTCGCTCGGGGGCCTCGACAGTGAGTGCGTCCCATCTCGAGCAGGCGCTCTCTGCGCGGCGCAAGCGGGGCGACGATTTGCGACGCAGGATGTACGAGCAGATCCTGAACCGCACCGTACTCATTGACACCGATGGTCGGGTCCCGGCGCAGATCAACGGGCTGGCGGTACTTGCCGCCGGCGAGCTGCGATTCGGGATTCCGACCCGGATCACCGCAACAACCCGTGTCGGCGATGGCGCGGTCATCGACATCCAGCGCGAGGCACACCTGGGCGGAGCGATTCACACCAAGGGCGTGATGATCCTCGCCTCATGGCTTGCAGCACGTTACAGCTCACTGTCACCCCTTGCCCTCTCCGGTACCCTCGTCTTCGAGCAGACCTATGGCGAAGTCGACGGCGACAGTGCCTCTGTCGCTGAGGCCTGCGCCCTGTTGTCGGCCCTGTCGGGGCTACCGATTCGCCAGGGGCTGGCGGTGACGGGCTCGCTCAATCAGCGGGGGCGGGTCCAGGCCATCGGAGGGGTCAATGAGAAGATCGAGGGCTATTTCGAGTTGTGCCGGGACCGGGGGCTCGACGGCTCGCACGGTGTGCTGATTCCCGAGGGCAACCGCCGCCATCTGATGCTTCGGCGAGAGGTGGTCTCGGCCGTTGAGCAGGGGCTCTTCCGTGTGATCGCTGTGACCGAGGTCGAGGAGGCCGCGGCGCTCTTGATGGGGGAGGGCCCGCAATGGCCGGGCGCCGAACAGCTTCCCAGCCTGATCCGGCGGGTCGATCTGGCGGTCAAGGCGAGGCTCGCGGCCTACGCTCGGATCCGCCGTCGCCTCGGGGGCGTCGATAGGAAGCCTGCCTCGCCGCGTGCCTGAACACTCAGGGTTTGCCGGGCTGCTCCGGCGCGCCTGCGGCCGCGTCCACCTCGGCCAGTACCTTGCGAGCGATCCGGAAAGCGTCGACGACGGCCGGCGCACCGCAGTAGACGCCCGTGTGCAGCAGAATTTCCTTGAGCTCATCGCGGGTGACCCCGTTGCGAAGTGCCCCCCGGATATGCAGCTCCAGCTCGTGCGGCCGATTGAGCGCGACGAGCATGGCGAGGTTGATGACACTGCGGGTTTTCAGGGCAAGACCGGGGCGGGTCCAAGTGGCTCCCCAGGCGTGCTCGTGCAGATAGTCCTGAAGATCCCGGCTGAAGTCGTCGGCTGCCGCCAGCGAACGATCGACATGGGCATCCCCGAGGACCTGTCGGCGAACCTGCGCGCCGCGCCGCCATGTGTCAGACTTTCCGTTTTCGTCCATTGCACCTTCCTCATTGCGATTCAATCGTCCAGGCAATCATGGCCCAATACGTCTATACCATGCATCGCGTCGGCAAGATCGTCCCGCCGAAGCGTCAGATCCTCAAGGATATCTCGCTGTCATTCTTCCCCGGCGCCAAGATTGGCGTGCTGGGCCTCAATGGCTCTGGCAAATCGAGTCTGCTCAAGATCATGGCCGGGGTCGACCGGGACATCGAGGGCGATGCGGTTCCGATGCCGGGCATCCGCGTGGGCTACCTGCCGCAGGAGCCAGAACTCGACCCGGCAAGCTCGGTCCGCCAAGCCGTCGAGGAGGGGCTCGGGGAGGTCATGCAGGCGCGTAAGCGACTCGACGAGATCTATGCTGCCTATGCCGAGCCCGATGCTGATTTCGATCAGCTGGCGGCCGAACAGGCGAAGTACGAGGCGATCCTTGCAACGGCCGGGGCCGATACCGAGCATCAGATGGAAATCGCAGCCGACGCCCTGCGCCTACCCCCCTGGGAGGCGGTCATCGGCCAACTCTCCGGCGGCGAAAAGCGCCGCGTGGCCCTTTGCCGGTTGCTGCTCTCACGCCCCGACATGCTGCTGCTTGACGAGCCGACCAACCATCTCGACGCTGAGAGCGTCGAGTGGCTAGAGCAGTTCCTGCAGCGTTTTCCCGGGACTGTCGTGGCAGTCACCCACGATCGGTACTTTCTCGATAACGCGGCCGAGTGGATTCTGGAGCTCGACCGCGGGCACGGGATCCCCTGGAAGGGCAACTACAGTTCCTGGCTTGAGCAGAAAGAGGAACGTCTGCAGATCGAGGCCCGGCAGGAGGCGGCTCGGCTAAAGACGATGAAAGCTGAGCTCGAGTGGGTCCGGCAGAATCCCAAGGGTCGACAGGCCAAGAGCAAGGCGCGCCTGGCTCGCTTTGAGGAATTGAGCTCCTACGAGCATCAGAAGCGTAATGAGACTCAGGAAATCTTCATTCCGGTGGCCGAGCGTCTGGGTAACGAGGTCATCGAGTTCCGCAACGTGACCAAGGCCTTTGGCGACCGATTGCTCATGGACCGGTTCAGCTTCAAGGTTCCGCAGGGCGCGATCGTCGGCATCATCGGCCCCAATGGGGCCGGCAAGTCGACCCTGTTCCGGATGATCACCGGTCTTGAGAAGCCCGACTCCGGGGAAGTGACAATCGGCGCGACGGTCCAGCTGGCCTCAGTCGACCAGAGTCGAGACGCATTGCCTAACGATAAGACAGTCTGGGAGGCCATCTCGGGCGGGTCGGATCTGATTACCGTGGGTAAGTTCGAGATGCCCTCGCGGGCCTACATCGGGCGCTTCAATTTCAAGGGCGCCGATCAGCAGAAGGTCGTCGGGAACCTGTCCGGGGGCGAACGCGGTCGGCTGCACCTGGCCAAGACGCTCTGTTCCGGGGGCAACCTGCTGCTACTCGATGAGCCGTCCAATGATCTCGATGTCGAGACGCTGCGCGCCCTCGAGGATGCGCTGCTCGAGTTTGCGGGCTGCGTCATGGTGATCTCTCACGATCGCTGGTTTCTCGACCGGATCGCGACTCACATCATCGCCGCTGAGGGCGATTCGCAGTGGGTGTTCTTCGACGGCAACTACCAGGAGTACGAGGCCGACAAGAAACGTCGTCTGGGCGAGGATGCTGCTCGCCCGACCCGCATCCGTTACAAGCCGATCGCCCGCTGAAACGGCGCCTTCGGCGGCGTCCTCACTTGCCTTCGATCGGCCAGCCCATCAGCTCAGCCAGGCGGCCGAGCACCCAGCGTTCTTCGGCTGCCTCGAGTGCAAGGCCGCATTGGGGCAGCCCGAGCGCGATCCGATCCAGGACGTCCTCGCCCGTAATGCCGAGCGCCCACGCCTGTTCGCGGGCCGTCTCGGTCAGCATCTGGGCGAGATCCTCGCAGAGCTCGTGCCGGGTTTCGATCTCGGCGCGTGACAGCCGCGGCTTGATCCGACCCGGTTCA
>CAZAVT010000275.1:0-1354 GCA_964488395.1 uncultured Burkholderiaceae bacterium
CTGGCCCTGTTCTACGGCGGCCTGGTGCGCGCGAAGAACATGCTGTCGGTCCTGATGCAGGTGATGATGGTGTTCTCGCTGATCGTCGTCCTGTGGGTGGTTTACGGCTACACGCTGGCCTTCGGTGGCGATGGATCCTTCTACGGCACCTTCGACAAGCTGTTTCTCTCGGGCGTGACGCCCGAGTCGCCAGCGGCGACCTTCAGCAAGGGCGTGGTGATTCCTGAATTCATCTTCATCGCCTTCCAGGCAACCTTTGCTGCGATCACCTGCGCGTTGATCGTGGGCGCGTTCGCCGAGCGGGTGAAATTTTCGGCGGTGCTGCTCTTCTCGGTGCTCTGGTTCACCTTCTGCTACATCCCGATCGCCCACATGGTCTGGTATTGGGCTGGTCCTGATGCAATCACCGACGAGAAGACGCTGGCGGCTGTCGAGGCTGCGGCCGGCTTCCTCTGGGCGAAGGGTGCCCTGGACTTCGCAGGTGGCACCGTCGTGCACATCAATGCTGGTGTGGCTGGGCTGGTGGGCGCCTACGTGATCGGCAAGCGGGTGGGTTACGGCCGGGAGGCGATGGCGCCTCATTCGCTCGTGATGACGATGATCGGTGCATCGCTTCTTTGGGTGGGCTGGTTCGGCTTTAACGCCGGCTCCAATCTCGAAGCCAACGGCACGACCACGCTGGCCTTCATCAACACCCTGGTCGCCACCGCGGCAGCGACGCTTGCCTGGTCGTTCACCGAATGGTTCTCCAAGGGCAAGCCCTCCATGCTGGGAGCCGCTTCGGGCGCAGTCGCTGGCCTGGTGGGCATCACGCCGGCCTGTGGCTTTGTCGGCCCGATGGGTGCGCTGGTGATCGGCCTTGTCGCTGGCGTTGCCTGCGTCTGGGGGGTGAATGGTCTGAAACGTCTGCTGGGCGCCGATGACTCGCTCGATGTGTTCGGCGTGCATGGCGTGGGCGGGATCGTGGGGGCGCTCCTGACCGGCGTGTTTGCGGCGCCATCCCTGGGTGGTGTGGGCATCTTCGACTACATCAAGAACGAAGCCAAGGCCGATTATTCGATCCTCGCCCAGGTCTGGGTTCAGTTGCAGGGCGTGTTGATCACGGTCGTCCTATCGGCGGTCGTAGCCTTCATCGCCTTCAAGATCGTGGACGTACTGGTTGGCCTGCGCGTTCCGGAGGACGAGGAGCGTGAGGGTCTGGACATCGCCTCCCATGGCGAGAGTGCGTATCGCCTTTGATCGATGAGGGTGTGACGCCGGGCTGACCTCTCCCACGGAGGCACCCGGCGGTGCTCAGGCGGGCGGGCCTTTCGCCCGCCAAGTACAATCGCGGGATGGTTCCCCACCTCCTGAC
>CAZAVT010000275.1:1364-3306 GCA_964488395.1 uncultured Burkholderiaceae bacterium
CCCTCACCGGTCCGCTCCTCGAGCTCGAGCGACGCCTGCTCGATGCAACCCCCCAGATCGAGCGTTGGTTCCGGCTCGAGTGGCAGGACCATACACCGCCCTTTTACGGCTCGGTCGATCTACGCAACGCCGGCTTCAAGCTCGCGCCCGTCGATACCAATCTTTTCCCCGGCGGCTTCAACAACCTCTCTGAGCCAATGCTGCCGCTCGCCGTTCAGGCAGCGATGGTGGCTATCGATAAGTACTGCCCCGACGCCCGCAACCTCCTGCTGATTCCCGAGAATCACACCCGTAACACCTACTACCTGGAGAATGTGGCGAGGCTCCTCGCAATCCTGCGCCAGACCGGGCTCCACGTGCGGGTCGGCTCGATCAACCCCGAGATCAGCGAACCAACCGAGCTGGCTCTTGCCGAGGGCCGCAGCCTGCTCGTCGAGCCGGTGATTCGCAACGGTCGCCGGGTGGGCGTCGAAGGCTTCGACCCCTGCTCGATCCTGCTGAACAACGACCTGTCCGCCGGTACGCCTTCGGTACTGACCGATCTGCATGAGCAGGTGCTCCTGCCGCCGCTTCATGCCGGTTGGTCGATTCGCCGCAAGACCCGGCATTTCGCGGCCTACAACGACGTGGCCCGTCGCTTCTCCAAGATGCTCGACATCGACCCCTGGCTGATCAATCCCTTTTTTGGCGCCTGCGCGGGCGTCGATTTTCAGGCGGGCATCGGTCATGAGGCGCTTGCCGAGATGGTCGACACGTTGTTGCGGCAGATTCGTGCCAAGTACCGCGAGTACGCGATCGACGAGACACCGTTCGTGATCGTCAAGGCCGACGCGGGCACGTACGGCATGGGCGTGATGTCGGTCAAGGACGCGGCCGAGGTCAGAAGTTTCAATCGCAAGCAGCGCAACAAGATGGCCGTGGTCAAGGAGGGCCTCGAGGTGCGCGATGTGATCGTTCAGGAGGGCGTCTATACCCGTGAATCGGTCGAGGGCGGGATCGCCGAGCCGGTCGTCTACATGATCGATCGTTATGTGGTGGGCGGTTTTTATCGCGTGCACGCAAGCCGCGGCCGCGACGAAAATCTCAACGCGCCGGGCATGCACTTCGTACCACTGCCCTTTGCCGCGAGCTGCAACCTGCCCGAGCCCCGCGCCGACGGCGTGGTGGCGCGCCTCGCGCTGCTGGCCGCCTCGGTCGAGCTCGAGCTCACTGATCCCGACCAGAGCCGTTACGGCTGAGACAGGCTGGTCGGCTGACGCAGCTCTTGCTATGGTTACGCCAAGGCTCGTAGCCAACCAAGAAAGAACAGGGGGACCCCATGGGCGCAACCGACGTACCTGTGCTGCGCGGCGGCTACGCGCCGATCGAGCGCGAGCTGGTGCTGGACCTCACCGAGGTCGAGGGTGAGATCCCGGCCGACCTGAACGGCCTGCATGTGCGCAACGGCCCCAACCGTCGTTTCGAGGCAGCGGGCCGCTACCACTGGTTCGACGGCGACGGCATGTTGCACGCCGTCGAGTTCGACCGTGGCCGGGCCCGCTATCGCAATCGCTGGGTGATGACCGAGGGCCTGCAGGAGGAGCTCCAGGCCGGGCAGGCGCTCTGGCGGGGCATCAAGGATCCGCCGCGCCGCGACCGACCAGGCCAGCCGCTCAAGAACACCTCCAACACCGACGTCAAATTCTTCGCGGGCCATCTTGTGACAATGTGGTACCTGGGTGGTACGGTCTATCGTGTCCGGCCAGACGATCTCTCGACCGTCGGTGCGCTCGCGCTCGATCCGAGACTCTCGAGCCTACCGATTTCGGCGCATTCCAAGGTCGACGAGCGGACCGGGGAGTTCGTGTTCTTCGCCTACGGCAAGGAACCCCCGTTTATGCACTACGGCGTGATGGATCGCCGCGGTCAACTGACCAACTTCATCCCGATCGAGTTGCCGGGG
>CAZAVT010000275.1:3316-4708 GCA_964488395.1 uncultured Burkholderiaceae bacterium
TTCTCCATGACCTGCCGCTCTTTCACGATCAGGAGGCGCTGGCCGCCGGCCGGCACAAGCTGAAGTTTCATGAGCAGTTGCCCTCGCGCTTTGCCATCGTGCCCCGGCACGGCCGTGCGGCCGATGTGCGCTGGTTCGAGGCGAGCCCGATCTACGTCTATCACGTCGCCAATGCCTGGGAGCAAGACGATGGCGCGGGTGGTATCGAGATCGTGATGGTGGGCACACCCTTTCGGATGCCGCGTCGCGCCGATGGCAGCGTCGACGCCGAGAAGATGCCGCGTTTTTTCTCAGAGCTCGACAACGACTGCATCCTGTACGAATGGCGCTTCAACTTGCGCACCGGCCAGACCCGCGAGCGGGTGCTCGATGACATCCACAACACCGAATTCCCCGTCATCAACTCCTGGCACCAGGGTCACCCGACCCGCTACACCTGGAACCTGTTGATGGGCCGCAACCGGCGTCCTGAAGAGCCGCGATTTTCGGGACTGGCGCGATACGATCTGAGCCAAGGCCGTTGTCAGACCTACCACGAGGGACCCGACGCCTGGTGGAGCGAGGCCCCCTTTGCGCCCTCGGACGCGGCCCGCGCCGAGGACGATGGCTACCTGGTCGGGTTCATGTGGGATGGCCAGCGCCAGGCGTCTTTCGTGACGGTCTTTGACGCCCGCGACGTTGGCCAGGGACCGGTCGCGCGGCTTCGCGTGCCCCAGCGCGTGCCGAACGGCTTTCATGCAACCTGGGTGAGCGCGGCGCGGCTCGCCCGGGGCTACTGATCGTTCCCGCGTGTTGGGTTTGCCCGTGCCGTAATGGCCTCTTTTCCGGAGCGCGCCTGATTGGATCCGCTCACCCTGCAGCTCTTGCAGCTGACCGTCAATGGTGTGGCGATCGGTTCGATTTATGCACTGGTGGCGCTGGGGCTGGTGATCACCTACAAGGCCACCGAGGTGCTCAACTTTGCCCACGGCGACGTTCTGATGGCCTCGGCCTTTGTCGGGTGGGGGTTGATCGCAGGGCTGGGTTGGCCGTTCTGGGCGGCTGCGCTTGCGACCGTTGCCGCTGCCGCAGCCGCCTGCTGGCTGATCGACGCAAAGGTGATGCGGCGGGTCGTCGGCCAGCCGCAGTTCGCGGGCGTCATGCTGACCATCGCCATGGCCTTTATGCTCCGCGGTCTGGTGAGCATGACCTTCGGTCCTGAGTCGCGGTCTTACCCAACCCCGTGGACGGGGCAGTCTACCCATATCGGTCCGGTGGTGATCGCCGATCTGAGTCTGGTCATTATCGGCACGGCGCTCGCGCTCACGATGGCCCTGTTCGCATTCCTCCGTCACACGGCGCTGGGCATTGCCATCCAGGCCGCCTCGCAGAATCAGCTTGCTGCTTACCTGA
>CAZAVT010000275.1:4718-4987 GCA_964488395.1 uncultured Burkholderiaceae bacterium
TGGCTCAATTCGCTGGTCTGGGCGCTTGCAGGAGCCGTATCGGGCGTGTGCGGGTTGTTGCTTGCGCCGATCGCCCTTGTCGATATCTCTCTCTGGATCGTGGTCCTGAAGGCGCTCGCGGCTCTGGTGCTGGGCGGCTTTGGCAGTATCCCGGGGGCAGTGGTGGGGGGCCTGCTGCTGGGTTTGATCGAACAGTTTTCGGGGGTCTATCTACCCGATGGCTTCAAGGATGTCATGGCTTACCTGGTGCTGATCCTGATGCTCGTGCT
>CAZAVT010000276.1:0-1700 GCA_964488395.1 uncultured Burkholderiaceae bacterium
GAGTGCGGTGGGTTTCACCGGCATCGGATTTGGGCTGCACAGCGAGATCGTTGCGCCCTACCTGCTGCATTACGGCACCGAATCGCAGAAGCAGCGCTTCCTGCCGAGGTTGGCAAGCGGGGAGATGGTCGGCGCGATCGCCATGAGCGAGCCCGCCGCCGGTAGTGATCTACAGGGAATTCGTACCACTGCGCTGCGCCAGCCCGATGGCAGCTATTTGCTCAGCGGCAGCAAGACCTTCATCACCAACGGCTGGCACGCTGATCTGGTGGTCGTAGTTGCGAAGACCAATCCTGATGCGGGCGCCAAGGGCACCAGCCTGCTGCTGGTCGAGCGCGGGATGAAGGGGTTCGAGAAAGGGCGCCGATTGAAAAAGGTTGGCCTCAAGGCCCAAGACACGTCGGAGCTCTTTTTCGATCAGGTCGTGGTTCCGGCGGACAACCTGCTCGGTGGGCCCGCTGGTGAAAACCGTGGCTTCGTCGCGCTGATGGAGCAATTGCCTTGGGAGCGACTGCAAATTGCAATCGCTGCTGTAGCGGCGGCCCAGGCGGCCATTGATTGGACCGTGGACTACGTGAAAGAGCGCAAGGCCTTTGGTCAGCCGGTGGCGGCCTTTCAGAACACCCGCTTCAAGCTCGCCGAACAGCAGACTGAGGTACAGGTCGCACGGGTCTTCGTTGATCGGTGTACGGAGCTGATGATGGCGGGGCAGCTGGACACGGCGACCGCCAGCATGGCCAAGTACTGGTGTAGCGACCTACAGTGCAAGGTGATCGATGAGTGCGTGCAGCTTCACGGCGGCTACGGCTATATGTGGGACTACCCGATCGCACGTGCTTATGCCGACGCCCGGGTGCAGCGGATCTACGGTGGAACCAACGAGATCATGAAGGAAGTGATCACCCGATCGATGGGGCTGGCGGCTCGGTAGTGGGGCGCCGATGACCGAGCGACGTCAGGTCTTGACACTGGCCTTCGCTCTCGCGCTCGGGGCTGCGGTATCGCTCGGCCTTGCGCGCTTTTCGTATGCGCTCCTGCTACCGCCGATGCGCGAAGACCTCGGCTGGTCCTACGCGCTGTCCGGGCTCATGAACGCAGCCAATGCAGCGGGGTATCTTTCGGGCGCCTTGAGTTTGCCGATGCTCACGCATTGGCTGGGTGCCCGCCGACTGCTGCTCTTTGGCAGCCTGATGGCCGCACTTTTTATGGCGCTGCATGGTGCGGTCCGTACCGACGGCGCGATGCTCGCCATTCGCACGGCGACCGGCGTCGCGAGCGGCTTTGTCTTCGCGACCGGAGGGCTACTTGCTGCGCGCCTCGCCAGTCAGGCCACACGGTCGGGGCTGTCTCCCGGGTTGGTGCTGGGCATCTATTACGGCGGTACGGGATGGGGAATCGTCCTGAGTGCGTTCTGTGTGCCGCTCCTGACCGAAGACTGGCTCCAGGGGCTAGGGCTCGCCGACGGAGTCGGTGATTGGCAGGGTGCCTGGGTGATGCTGGCTGGCCTCGCGGTGCTGGCAACGCTCGTGATGTTCCGTAGGGTGCCCGACGACGGGCCGGCCACCACGACCGCCGAAGGCGCGGGCGAGGGGAGGGTCGCGCAGCTCGCCTTTGGGATCGCGGGCTATGGTCTCTTCGGTGTGGGCTACATCGGCTACATGACATTCATCGTGAGTCTGCTTCGCGACAGTGGTGTGACG
>CAZAVT010000276.1:1710-4987 GCA_964488395.1 uncultured Burkholderiaceae bacterium
CGATCGCCATGTTCTATGCCCTGCTGGGTCTCGCGGTGGTCATTTCTCCATGGCTATGGGCGGGATTGCTGCAACGTGAGCGTGGCGGTGGCGCGCTTGCCCGCTTGAATGCGCTCCTCTCGCTGGCGGTGATACTCCCGTTGATTTGGCGACATCCGCTTTCGGCCTTTGTGTCCGGCGCATTGTTCGGTGGGGTCTTTCTGTCGGCCGTCGCATCGACAACAGCCATGGTTCGGCACAACTTGCCGGCGCATCGCTGGCCGGCGGGTATCGCCGCGTTCACGATCGTTTTCGCCGCTGGTCAGATCATCGGTCCGGCGATCGCCGGCTGGCTTTCGGATCGCGCGGGGGGGCTTTCTGCCGGCCTTGCCTTTTCCGCTGCGTCCCTGATGGCTGGTGCACTGGTCGCGCTCGCGCAGAGACCACTCGACAATCAATTGGTGCAGCGTTCAACCGAGGCGCACTGAATGGCATCGAATCACCCGCTCGTCAATGGGCCGATCCTTGCGACCCTGATGCGTCTTGCGTTGCCCAACGTGCTGACCATGTCACTGGGGGTCCTCGTTAGCATCGCGGAGACCGCTTATATCGGTGTGCTCGGCACCGTGCCGCTGGCGGCGATGGCGCTGGTCTACCCGTTCTCGATGCTGGTCCAGATGCTCTCATCGGGCGCCATGGGTGGAGGGGTGTCTTCCGCCATTGCACGGGCTTTGGGCGCTGGTGATCAGCCTCGCGCCGAGGCCTTGGCACAGCACTCGTTTGTGATTGGCCTGGTTGCCGGGTTGTTGCACATGGTCGTGATGTTGGCGCTTGGGCCAGGTCTGTACTCGCTCCTCGGGGGGCGACAGGAGGTCCTGGCTGAGGCCATCCGCTTCGGCGCGGTATTGTTCACGGGCGCGCCGCTGGTCTGGCTCCTGAATGCGCAGCTGTCGATCGTTCGTGGAAGTGGCGACATGGTGCTGCCGGCCCGAATCATGCTGATGGTGGCGATGGTGCAGATTGCGGTTGGTGCCTTGCTGGGTTTGGGCGCTGGCCCCTTTCCCCGGCTCGGACTGGCGGGCGTTGCCTGCGGCACAATCGTGGCCTACGGTCTGGGTGCGATCTGGTTGCTGCGATTACTGATGGCGGGGCGAGCGCGACTGCAGTTGCGATGGCAGGGCGCGAAGTTGCAGCGTTCGCGCTTTCTCGACATCCTGAAGGTCGGTGCGACCGCTTGTCTGTCGCCGGCGCAGTCCGTCTTGACGATCCTCCTCACGACTGCACTGATCGCGCCGTTCGGAACGACGGCCCTGGCGGCCGCAGGGATTGTCCAGCGTCTCGAATTCCTGTTGGTGCCGATTTCGTTTGGGGTCGGTGTGGCTGCGGTGCCAATGGTCGGTATGGCAATCGGTGCGGGTCAGGTCGATCGCGCGCGGCGGGTGGCCTGGACCGCGGCAACCCTTTCCTTCGTGAACCTGAGCCTGATCGGTGGGGTCGTTGCGATCGCGCCCACGATCTGGGTCAGCCTCTTCACCAAGGACCCGCAGGTCCTGTTCACGGCCGTCACCCAGCTGCACTGGGTCGGACCGGCGTTTGGCTTATTCGGCTTTGGACTGACGCTCTACTTTGCCGCTCAGGGGTCTGGCCGCATTCTCGGTCCGGTGCTCGCCGCCTCGGTTCGTTTGATCCTGGTGGCGGCGGTCGGACTGACCTTGATGACGGCTGGAGCCCCGCTCTGGAGCTATTTCGCATTGATCTCGGCTGGGATGTGCGCGTACGCGGTGGCTTGTGCGTTCGCGGTCTGGCGAACTCGTTGGTGACGACGGTCCCTGAGGCTTGCTGGCCCAACCCGAAAGCATCTGCAGGGTGTTGTTGGACACCAACCGATCTGCTACTTTCGCGCCTTCACGAAGGACGATCATGAGTATTAAAGAGACCTTGAAGGACCCCACCGGCGCGCTTTCTGGGGTGCGCGTGATCGATCTGTCCAACCACCTCGCGGCGCCCAGCGCATCGATGTACTTGGCTGATTTTGGCGCTGAAGTCATCAAGGTCGAGCACCCGCAACAGGGTGACGAGTTGCGGCGGTGGGGACGCCGTAAGGACAAGGTGGGGCTCTATTTCAAGGTCATCAACCGCGGCAAGAAGTCTGTCACGGCGGACCTGCGCACCCCCCTTGGCGTCGAGATCGTGAAGCGTCTTTGTGCCGATGCGGACCTGGTGGTCGAGAACTACCGCAGCGGCACGCTCGCCCGCTGGGGTATCGACCATGACGTGCTCTCGGCCATCAATCCGCGGCTGGTGATGCTCAAGGTCACCGGCTTTGGTCAGACTGGACCTTATCGCGATCGTCCGGGTTTCGGGACCTTGGCCGAGGCCTTCAGTGGTTGCGCGTATATCTCGGGCGAGGCGGGGCGTGCGCCGCTCCTGCCCGCCTTTGGACTGGGCGATGCGAGCACCGGCCTGATGGCCGCCTTTCTGGCGATGGTGGCACTGCGTGAGCGCGATCGAAGCGGGCGGGGGCAGGTCGTGGATCTGGCGCTCTATGAGACGCTGTTGACGCTACTGGGGCCACAGGTGGTCGATTTTGACCAGCTCGGCGTGATCCAGCAGCGGCAAGGCAGTCGATTACCGTTCGTTGCGCCGCGCAATACCTTTCGGACTCGCGATGACCGATGGGTCGCGATTGCGGGCTCGACCCAGGCGACGTTTGAGCGGATCTGTGCCGCGCTGGAGGTCCCGCATTTGGCGACTGACCCTCGGTTCTGCGAGAACCTGTTGCGGATCGAGAATGCGCCCGCGCTGGACGAGGCGCTGCAAGCGGCGATCGAGCGGATTGACTTCGACGATCTGATGGCCCGCTTCGCCCGCGCGGATGCGGCAGCGGCGCCGGTCAACGATGTCGCGATGGTGATGGCCGATCCTCAGGTCATTGCCCGACAGAATATCGCGCAAGTCGACGATGAAGAGCTTGGCGGCCCGGTCAGGATGCAGAATGTGGTGGGCAAGCTGTCTCGAACGCCAGGCCAAATCGAGCGCGCGGGCCCCCGGCTGGGGGAGCACAATCGAGAGATCCTTATCGGGCGCCTCGGCCTTGATGAGCAAGTCTTGCGGGAGGCGGGGATCGAGGTTGGCTCATCGCCCCCCTGATCGGGCTCGCTGACGACCATCGATTTTCAGTTCGCTCTTGACGCGCGCTGCGAAGCTCCGCATAGTCACCCACACCAAAAATACACTCGCAGGGCTGGTTTCTGGCCACAGACGGTTGAACCAGTCCTCCGCCTAACAGGGAGCACCC
>CAZAVT010000277.1:0-4983 GCA_964488395.1 uncultured Burkholderiaceae bacterium
GCGACCGCGACAAGTTCAAGGTCCTCGAGTGGTTGATGTGGCAGATGGGCGGATTCGGGCCGATGCTGGGCCAGGCCCACCACTTCATGAACTACGCGCCGGACAAGATCGAATACGCGATCAACCGGTACGCCAACGAGGCCAAGCGCCTCTACGGCGTGCTCGATCGTCAACTCGCCAAACACAAGTACGTCGCCGGCTCTCAGTATTCGATTGCCGACATGGCCATCTGGCCCTGGGCACGCTCGCACAAGAACCACCGCATCGATCTGGCTGAGTTTCCAAAGGTCGGCGAGTGGTTCGAACGAATCGGACAGCGGCCGGCCGTTCAGCGCGCCGTGCAGGTCCTTGCCGCCCAACGCAGCGCCCAAGGTAACCAGCATTCGCCTCAGGCCTGGAACAACCTGTTCGGCGCCGAGCAGTTCAAGAAACGCTGAGCGGTCTTTTGCCGTCCGCAGCCGACCGCTACAATGGTCTACCTAACGTTAGGGAGTCCAAGCCAGGATGTCCGCGGCCGCCGAGCCAGCCCCCATTGCCTTTGATCTCGAGCTGAGCGCCGACAGCGCCGCTCGCTGGCTGTTTGCCCGCGACGGTCGCTGGCCGACCCGACTGGTCAGTGGAGCGCTGATGCCGATGTCATGGGCCGTCTTCCTGCGGCTGCAGCCCGTGTTGTGTCAGCGCATGCACGATCTGCTCGGCCGCGACCCCGATCGCGGACTCTACGGTGGCGTGGTCTACCGCTCGCACCAGCCGCTTCGGGTCGGGCAGCGCCTGCAGGCGCTTGGCCGGGTCACCGACCGCCGTGAGCTTGATTCACCGAGGGGACGGCTGACACTCACGACGCTGACCACGGTCTACAGCAGCGGGGATCAAGCGGTGCTGGAGGAGGCGGTCCAGATGGTTGATCTGCCCGCCCCGGCGGCCGGGGGTGCATCCCGGACTGCGCCACCCGCCGCAGCAGGGACCACCGATGAAAAGGCCGTACTGCAGGCCAAGGCGTCCGACCAGGCGGGCCGCCCGCCGGAGCCGGTTCCCGCGACGCTGATCGGACGGCTCGCGGGAGGGTTCGATCGCACCCGGATTGCCTGGATGACCGCCGAGACTGGCGATACCAACCCGCTACATCTGGACCTTGGCTACGCGGCTCGGCGCGGGTTTTCGGATGTGGTGGTCCCTGCCCCGCTCATCACCGCTTGGATCGAGCAGACGCTGATGACCGCGCAGGCAGACCGGCCGCTGCGTGTGCTCGAACTGCGATACCAGGGCCCAACGCTTCCCGAGCAGACACTCGAGCTGAGCTGCCCAGATCCCGCACGACCCGATCGGATCGAGTTGCGCGCGGGCGGCGAGCTGCGCGCTCGCGGGCGCTACGAATGATCCTGATCCTTTGCTGGAGCCTCCGATGTCGACCCCCTCTGCGCTGATCCTTGGTGTCGGCATGACGGCCTTCGGACGACACAATGACCGGACGCTGTCGGATCTGGTGCTCGAGGCCGTGCGCGCAGCCGTCGAGGACGCCGCGATCGACATCGGAGCGATCGACGCCGTGTTCTTTGGCAACAGCGCCGACGGACTCCTGAATGGGCAGGAGAGCATCCGCGGACAGGTGGCACTCAAGGGCCTGCCGCTAGGTGGGCCACCCATCTACAACGTCGAAAATGCCTGCGCGACGGGCGCGACAGCCGTACAACTCGCCTGGCATCAGGTGCGCAGCGGCTCGGTCCGCTGTGCCCTCGTCGTGGGTTGCGAAAAGATGTTCACCGCCGACAAGGGCGCCGCCTTGCGCGCCGTGGAAGCCTGCTGCGACCTCGACGAGATTGCGGCCGTCAAGGCACAGGCCGCTGCAGCGGGCAGCCAGGGCTCGATCTTCATGGACTTCTATGCCCGCAAGGCGCAGCGCTACTTCGCCGAGCATGGTGCAAGCGCTCGTCATCTGGCCATGATCGCGGCAAAGAATCATGGCGCAGGTGCGCTCAACCCTTGGGCGCAAAGCCGCACCCCACGCACCGTCGACGAGGTGCTCGCCAGCCGGCTGATTGCCGATCCGATCCATTTGCTGATGTGTGCCCCGGTCTCCGATGGCGCCTGCGCGCTGATCCTCGCCGACGCATCATGGGCCGCCGCACAGGTACGCCAGGGACCGGCGATCACGGGAGTCGCACTCGCGAGCGATGACTTCACGAACGAGGGTTCGCAGATCGCCCGAACCTGCCGCCGCGCCTATCAGATCGCAGGCATCGAGCCGGCTGCGATCGATCTCGCCGAAGTCCATGACGCGACGGCGGCGGGCGAGCTGTTCGAGTACGAGGGTATTGGCCTTGCCGACCCCGGAAAAGGCTGGACCCTCCTCGAGGAAGGCATCGTCATGCCTGGTGGTCGTTGTCCGGTCAACCCCTCGGGCGGGCTGATCGCGCGCGGCCATCCGCTCGGCGCGACCGGTGTGGCGCAGGTGATCGAGCTCGCCCTTCAGGTCTCAGGCCGGGCCGGACCACGACAGGTGCGAGGCGCGCAAACGGGAGTCGCGCAGTGCGCAGGGGGTCAATCGGCTTTCGCAAGAACCAGCGGCGCAGCGGCGATCAGCTGCATCGTGGTCCAGGCCTGAGCAGCTGCAGCCCGCTGTACTCAGACGAATCACCCTCGAAAATCCAGACGCCTCATCCGCGTCAAACTCAGGCAAGCTGAGCCTGCCGCGCAGCGTCTCGACGCGCCCAGAAGCGCTCGTGACAGTTAAAGCTCAGCGTCTGCACGAGAGGTTCGATCAGGCCCAGTGTGAGCGCCGCATGAACGTCGCCCGTCAACCACCAGACGAGGCTGCTCGCGACCCCCATATGAACGAGAAAGTAACTGAAGGTCTTCAGCCATAAAAGGCCAGCCCTCTGCGTCTGTGCAGCGCGTTGCGACCAGACCCGCTCGTGCACCGCATAGGCACCCGTCTGGACCAGGGGCTCGAGCAGTCCGACCGTGAGCGCAGCCCAGGGATCTCCGGTCAGTGCCAGCACCACCAGCATGGTAATCAGCACATGCACGCAGGCCCAGCTGATGGTCTTCGCAAGCAAGCGGCGTGTACCGGTCACGGGCGGGCAGCAGTGGGCGTTCATCGCACCGCTCCATGAACCGGCAGGCTGACCCGGATCTCCTCCTCCACCACTCGAAGGGGGACCGAGCGGAGTCGATAGCCATCGTGGCCCTGATGCATGCCGGTCGACAGATCGTATTCGTAGCCGTGCCAGGGACACACGATGTTGCGTCGATCCTTCGAAAAGCACATGCCCAGGGACTGCCGCTGCGCGTCAAGTGGCTCTTCAACCCTGGGCATGATGCGGCCCTGGCAGACTGGACCACCCGCATGCGGGCAGACGTTTTCCCAGGCGACCCATCCGTCGCCGAGCCTGAACACGCCAACCTCGACGCCAGCGATCTCGCGCACGCGATGTTCGCGGTCCTGGAATTCCTCGACCCGGCCAAACACATGCTCCGTCATCATGGTCAGACTCCGACCGCACGGGGCTGCGGATCATCGTTCCAAACCGGTAGTGGCCGGCGAAACCACATCGCCACGTCGAACAGGTTGAGGTCGGCCGCTCGGATCAGTTCTGAGGCGACAATCACGACCTCGGTGGCGCTGAGTGCCGTGCCATCGACCGGCGCTCCCAGGCTCGCTGCACGCAGCTCGTAACGACGCGCATACTCGCGGGTGAGCGCGGTCATCTGCTCGCGCAGGGCCTGGTCATCGAGGAGCTCGGGGGCATCAGGCTGCAGATTCATCACAAGTCTCCCAAAAGATTCGTCAGGCAGCACGCAGCGCTGCCGGCACATCGAGATTGAAGATGCGGGCCGCATTCAGGCCCAGGATGTTGCGGATCGCGCCCTCCTCGAGAAAGGGCAGTGTCGTAATCGACGAGGGCAGATCAAAGTCCCAGTGCGGCCAGTCCGATGAAAACAGCAACTGGGTCTCGGCCCTGATCGCCTTAAAGGTCGCCTCGGTGAGCGCAAGGTCGGTCCTCTCGAGCGGCTGGCTGGTGAAGTACATCTCGCGAATGTATTCAGACGGAGGGCGCTTCAGGAGCGGGGCCTCCGAGGGCCGCATCAGGAATTCATGATCAAGCCGCTGCATGAGAAAAGGCACCCACGCGAGACCGCTCTCCACCCAAAGCAGCTTGAGCTTGGGGAAACGCTCTGGCAGCCCGTTGATCACCCAGTTGGTGAGGTGAATCATGTTGTAGTACACGAAGGTGATCGCGTGCATCGACAGGAATCGATTGAGCTGCAGCTGCGAAGGGTCGCCCCAGTGAAAGCCAGCATGAAAGGCGAGGGGCTTGCCGATCTCCTCAAGGAGCCCATAGAGCTTCATGTACGCGTTGTCGTGAACCGCACGATTGCGGGTCGCGGTCACCGTAAAGCCGATGATGCCGGGCGCGTCAGCGAACGCTCTTGCGACCTGGTAGGACTGCTCGGGGTCGTTGAAGGGCAGGTAGATCAGCCCCTTGATGCGCGGATCCTGCGGCAGGATGTCCTCGGTAACCCAGCGATTAAAGGCCTTGCCGAGCGCCACTTCGACCTCGGTCTGCGGATGCATGCCCAAGAGCAACATCGGCGTCGGAAAGATCACCTGGTAGTCGATGCCCATCGACTCCATCACCCGCTGCACAAGCTGCACCAAACGATGCTTGCCGCCAGGATCAGTCGTCTCGGCCATCGCGGTCTGGTGGGGGATGCGGCCATAGACGTCCTGAAACGACATCCCTGGCTGGTGGTTCAGGAGCCCGGGCGGGGAGCCAGGCCGCTCGCGAAACGAAGCGGCCATCTGCCGGATGA
This sequence comes from uncultured Burkholderiaceae bacterium, assembly GCA_964488395.1. GTDB lineage: Bacteria > Pseudomonadota > Gammaproteobacteria > Burkholderiales > Burkholderiaceae_E > SYIM01. The sequence continues at coordinate 4,816 of CAZAVT010000277.1, forward strand.
CATCGTTATCGATGCGATCGACGATATCGGACCAAAATGCCGTCTCGGTGACGTGCGCATCGACATCCACGATGAACCGCCGGGGTTGGGCATCGATGTCGCGGCGCGCGTGGGCAAGCACCTCCCGGGTGTCTGTCTTGGTGGTGATCGGCGCGAGCTCTCGAGGAG
>CAZAVT010000278.1:0-4447 GCA_964488395.1 uncultured Burkholderiaceae bacterium
CAGCAGGATTGATTTGGCATGCCCGACGTGCAGATAGCCATTGGGTTCGGGCGGGAAGCGGGTGCGGATGCGGGCCGGATCGATCTGTCCGCCGCGCTGGACCGTCGCGTCGCCTGGCCGGCCGGCCCAGTGCCGATCGGCGTGCCGTCGCTGAGCGAGATCGGCTTCGATCCGGGCCCGGATGAAATGCGTCGGGCGATCCCCGGTTTCAGACACCGAGAAGCTCCACTTCGAAAAGCAAGGTCGCGTTGGGCGGAATCACACCACCGGCACCGCGCGCCCCATAGCCCAGCGCGGGCGGGATGATCAGCCGTCGGGTGCCGCCGACGCACATGCCGGCCACGCCCTCGTCCCAGCCTTTGATCACGTAGCCCGCACCGAGCGGGAAACTGAATGGCTCGCCGCGGTCCTTGCTCGAGTCGAACTTTCGTCCGGTCTCGCCGTTGTCGTAGAGCCAGCCGGTGTAGTGCACGTTGACTCGCGCGCCGGGCGCTGCCTGCGCGCCGTCGCCTGTGACCAGATCTTCGTATTGCAGCCCGGAGGCAGTGGTCTGGAAGGCCATGAGAGTGGTTGCTCCGTTGATTGAAACGATTAGGGCGCAGCCGCGCTGCGGCCCGGACTCTGGGCGATCAAGGCGGCGCGGAGGCGTTCAATCCGGGCCCGGTTGACGCCGAGGTCCGAGTACCCGAGCCGCGAAGCAGAGCGCACATGGATCAACCGCGCCTCGGCGTCGAGCAGGAACTCCACATCATCGACGAATCCGAACCAGCGGCTGCGAAATTCCGCGTACAGGTAGGTCGGCCGCTGCTCAATGACGGTCGTGCGTGGCTCGGCTGCAACGATCCGGGTCAGCCTTTCGAAACTGGCGGCCGGTTCGGTACCCGCCGCGAGCGCGTCGACCCGGTGGCGGTCCGCTGCCTGGCTCGACACGGCGTTATGCTTGCTCGTGTCGATGGGCTGCAGGCGCCCCTCGCTCACGCCGAGCCGAGTAGGCCGTTGACCGGAGAGGAGTCCCATGCTGATGCTGGTGCAGCCCATGGCGATCAGGGCGCCTGCCAGGCCGAGCACGATGGTCAGGGCCCGGCGCCGACCCGCCGCGCGACCGGCTTTCAGCTGCGATCGCGCAGTCGCCGGACCAGGCTCGAGGTATCCCATCGACCGCCCTTCATCCGCTGCACGTCGCCGTAAAATTGGTCCACCAGCGCCGCGACCGGGAGCGCCGCGCCATTACGCCGGGCTTCGTCGAGGCACAGGCCGAGGTCTTTGCGCATCCAGTCGACGGCAAAGCCAAATTCGAACTGGTCATCGACCATCGTCTTGCCGCGGTTTTCCATCTGCCAGGACTGGGCTGCGCCCTTGCTGATCACCTCGAGCACAAGCTTCATGTCGAGACCCGCTTTCTGACCAAAGGCGATGCCTTCAGAGAGGCCCTGGACGACTCCGGCGATGCAAATCTGATTGACCATCTTGGCCAGCTGTCCGGCGCCGCTGTCGCCGATCCGGGTGAAGGCGCGTGCAAAGGCCATGCCGACCGGTCGTGCCCGATCGAAGGCCGCTGCGTCGCCACCGCACATGACGGTGAGCAGGCCATTGACCGCACCGGCCTCGCCACCCGAGACCGGTGCGTCGACGAAGTGCAGGTCGTGCTGACGCGCTTTGGCGTACAGCTCGCGGGCGACGGCCGCCGAGGCGGTCGTGTGGTCGACCAAGATCGCTCCTGGCTTCATGCCGGCGAACGCACCGTGCTCGCCCAGAACCACCGAACGCAGGTCGTCATCGTTGCCGACGCAGGCAAACACAATATCCGCATCATGAGCGGCCTGGCGCGGGGTCGGTGCGGCTTTGCCACCGTACTCCGCAGCCCAGCGGTCAGCCTTGGCCGCAGTGCGGTTGTACACCGTGACCTGATGACCGGCTCGTTGGAGGTGCCCAGCCATCGGGTAGCCCATCACGCCCAGGCCAATGAAGGCTACCTTGTGGGATGCGATCGCGTCGTAGGTCTTGCTGCTGCTCATGTTGATCTCCACTCCTTCGGATAAGAGGCGGGTCAGAACCCGACGGCGGCACCGTCACGGCGGGTGTCGCTCGCGGCCACGTAGCCGTCTTCCAGGTCATCGCTCAAGCGCCAAATGAACTGTCCCGCGCCGAAGTCCATATAGGGGTCGAGCGTCTCCTCGATCCGGTGGCCCAGCCGGCGAAGCTCCGCCGTGACGTCGGGCTCCATGTTGGCCTCGATATCCACCGCCAGCCCGCGACCTACCTTCCAGCGTGGCGCATCGCAGGCAGCCTGGGGATGTTGGCCGAAGTCGATCATCCGCACAAGCGTCTGCAGATGACCCTGGGGCTGCATATTGCCGCCCATCACACCGTAGCTCATCTGCGGCTGACCGTCCTTCATGAGGAAGGCCGGAATGATCGTGTGGAAGGGCCGCTTGCCTGGCGCCACGTAATTCTGGTGCTTGGGATCCATCGAGAATCCGTAGCCCCGGTTCTGTAGCGACACCCCGACCCCGGGCACGACCACGCCAGACCCGAAACCCATGTAATTGGACTGGATGAAGGAGACCATCATCCCCTTCTCGTCGGCCGTGGTCATGTAGATCGTGCCGCCGCTCGGCGGCAGGTGGTGCTCGAAATCGGTCGCCCGGTCGCTACGGACCTGTGCGGCCAGGGCGGCAAGCCGTCCGTCATCCAGCAGGTCCGACGCCCGGACCTGGGTCATGTAGCGCGGGTCGGCTACATAGCGGTAGACCTCGGAGAAAGCGGCCTTCATGGCCTCGATCTGGAGGTGGCGGCAAGCGGCCGAGTCGACCTCCATGGACCGGATATCAAAGTGCGACAGGATCCCCAGCGCCATCAGCGCGGCGATGCCCTGACCATTAGGCGGTATCTCGTGCAGGGTGTAGCCGTGATAGTCGCGAGAGATCGTGCCGACCCATTCGGGCTTCCAGTCACGCAGGTCGGCAAGCGTAATGCCGCCGCCGTTCGCGCGCGCGTGCGCGGCGATCGCCTCGGCCGTCTCGCCCTCATAGAAGTCACGTCCACCGGTTTGGGCGATCCGGCGCAGCGTGCGCCCCGCTGCTGCAAACTGGAAGCGCTCGCCGATCTCGGGAGCCCGGCCCTTGGGTAGAAAGGCTTCCCCGAACCCAGGCTGGGGCCGCAGCAGGTCGGCCTGCGCCTGCCACTTACGCTGCACCATGGGCGTGATGCCGTAGCCACGCTCGGCAAGCTCGATCGCCGGTGCCATCAGGTCGGCAAAGGGCAGCGTCCCGAAGCGGTCGTGCAGGGCTCGCCAGGCGCCTACCGCCCCGGGAATGGTCACCGATCCCCAGCCGCGCATCGGGATCTTGCCGCCATGGTGTCGGTCGAACCAGGCCTGGTCCCAGGACGCCGGTGCGCAGCCCGAGGCGTTGAGCCCGTGTAGCTCCTTGCCGTCCCAGAGGATGGCGAAGCAGTCGCTGCCCAGGCCGTTGCTGACCGGCTCGACGATTGCGATCGCCGCCGCCGCCGCAATGGCCGCGTCGACGGCGTTGCCACCACGAAGCAGCATCCGCAGGCCCGCCTGCGCCGCGAGCGGCTGCGAGGTCGACACCACGTTGCGCGCAAAGAGCGGCGTGCGCTGGGTCGGGTAACTGCGCTGCCAGTCAAAAGGGGCATTGAGGGTCGAGGCCATGGCGTTCATCCGTCGGTAGGGGGCGGGCAGTCGCGACGCGCACAAATATGCGGCGAAACCTTAAAGAATAGCAGAGTAGATCCGTTGGGCCGGAATGTCCGACGGCGAATCGCTGAACCGTCAGACCCTGTCCCGAATCAAGGCGCTTCGCACCAAATCCGAGCGCCGCTTGCCAGGATCGATCGATTTCCCTTCGCGGCCAGAGGTTTGTGACACCGCTTGGTGCGCCGAGCGAGCGGCGCGGCTAGGCATGCCTCTTGCGTTCATCCCAGGGCGTCGCCAGCAACGGGCGCGATTCATCGCAGCACGATCCTCTCCTTCATTACGAACTTGTCCATCAAGGGGCTTTTCATGAATCGTCGATATTCGCTGAAGTCGATGGCCGCAGCGCTCGCGCTGGCGGCTGGAGCCGGCGTCGCTACGCCGGCGCTCGCATCAGACCCGATCAAGGTCGGCATCCTTCATTCGCTGTCGGGCACGATGGCCATCTCCGAGACCGTCCTGAAGGACGTCGCGCTGATGGCGATCGAGGAAATCAACGCAGCCGGCGGCGTGCTTGGCCGCAAGCTCGAACCCGTGGTCGTTGACCCCGCCTCCAATTGGCCGCTGTTTGCAGAGCGGGCGCGTCAGCTCATTTCACAGGACAAGGTTGCCGTGACCTTTGGTTGCTGGACTTCGGTGTCGCGCAAGTCCGTGCTGCCGGTGTTCGAGGAACTGAACGGGCTGCTCTTCTATCCCGTGCAGTACGAGGGCGAGGAGCTCTCGAAGAACGTG
>CAZAVT010000278.1:4457-4983 GCA_964488395.1 uncultured Burkholderiaceae bacterium
GGCGGTGAGGCCAAGCGCTTCTTCCTGTTGGGTACCGACTACGTTTACCCCCGCACGACCAATCGCATCCTGCGGGCCTTCCTGCGCTCCAAGGGTGTCGCCGAGGCTGATATCGCCGAGGTCTACACGCCCTTCGGTCACGCCGACTACCAGACCATTGTTGCCAACATCAAGAAGTTCTCGGCGGGTGGCAAGACCGCGGTGATCTCAACCATCAACGGCGATTCGAACGTTCCGTTCTACAAGGAACTGGAAGAAGAGCTGCGCGGCGTGGACACCAAGCCACTGGTGGGTCACCTCGCGGCCTGGAACTATTTCATGTCGATCAAGAACCCCCAGAACGACGGTTTCATGGCCAAGTGGGCTGCGTATGCGAAGGCGAAGAAGTTGCCAGGGGCGGATCGGCCGCTGACCAATGATCCGATGGAAGCCACCTATATCGGCATTCACATGTGGAAACAGGCGGTCGAGAAGGCTGGCACGATTGACGTCGATAAGGTCGTCGATGCCATGGCCGGCCAGACCT
>CAZAVT010000279.1:0-4943 GCA_964488395.1 uncultured Burkholderiaceae bacterium
TGGCCCGGCGGATGCGTTGATCCGGCCAATCGCCGAAGCGCTCCGGCCCTTGCTGGGACAGAACGTGGTGGTCGAGAGCCAGGCAGGAGCCAACGGGACAATTGCCACTGCGAATGCCGCCAAGGCCCCCGCCGACGGCTACACCCTGCTCTACTCGAACCTGGGCCCGATGACGGTGAGCCCCGCCATGGTGAAGCTGCCCTACGATCCGGTCCGCGATCTCGCGCCGATCACTCAGCTGACCAGTTCACCCCTGGTCCTCACCGTCCGGGACGATTTGCCGGTAAAGAGCGTGGACGAGTTCATTCGCTACGCCCGCGCTCAGTCCAAGCCTCTGATCATGGGCTCGGTGGGTAACGGCAGCACGACCCATATTGTGGGCGAAATGTTCAAGGCCGCCTCGGGGCTCGATTTCACACATGTCCCCTACAAGGGCTCGGACCCACTGCTGCTCGACATGGCGGGTGGGCGGCTGGACTACTCATTCCTCAACTACCTGGGCACGCTGTCGTTCGTGAAGTCGGGCAAGGTCCGGGTGATCGCTGCGTCCTCGCTCAAGCGCTCGGAGATCCTGGCCGATCTGCCAGCGATCAGCGAGACGCTACCGGGTTTCGATTTTGCATCCTGGTACGGTCTGCATGCGCCCGCGGCGGTGCCGGCACCGATCCTGGACACGATCTACCGAGCGACCATCAAGGTGCTGACCAGCGACGAGTCCCGGCAGCGTCTGCGTCAGGGCTACTTCGAGTTGGTCGGCAGCACGCCCCAGCAGTTTGGCGAGCGGGTTCGACAGGAAATCGAACTCTTCACGCGCGTGGTCCGCGCTTCGGGGATGGCGACGGGCTGATCAGCACTGACTGAGGCCGCTTAGTCGTACGTGATCAGCTGCGCGGCCGCCTCGCGGTCGTAACCGCGGGAGGCAAGGAGCAGCTGCCGGGTATAGGCTTCACGAGGCGCTTCACGGCGTAGCGCATCGACCGACAGGGTCTCGACGACCAGTCCGCGGTTCATCACCGCCAAGTGATCGCACATGTGGGCGACGACCGCGAGGTTGTGGCTCACCAGGATCATCGTCAGCTGCTGCGATTTCCGCAGGCGCATGAGCAGGTTGAGGATCTCAGCCTGGACACTGACATCGAGCGCGCTGGTGGGCTCATCGAGGAGCAGCACTTTGGGCTCGAGCATCAGGGCGCGAGCGATGGCCACGCGCTGGCGCTGGCCACCCGAAAGCTGATTCGGATATCGGAATCGGAAGCCGGCGCTCAGGCCGACATCGGCCATCGCCTTGCTGACCCGATCGGCAACATCACCGATGCCATGAATCTCGAGTGGCTCGGACAAGGCCCGATCAACGGTCTGCCGGGGATGGAGCGATGCGTAGGGATCCTGGAAAACCATCTGCACAATCCGTGCGAGGTGGCGTCCCCTCGCCTGGGCGACACCCACCCCATCGAGGTGAGCCTGACCGCGCCAATCCCGGTTGAGTCCAGCGAGCACCCGCAGCACCGTCGATTTGCCGCTTCCACTCTCGCCCACCAGACCGAAACTCTCGCCCGCCTGTACTTCGAAGGAAACGCCTCGGACCGCCTTAACGGCATCGCGGCCCCTGCCAAAGCTCACCTCGAGGTCGGTGACGGTAATCATGCGATCAGTCCTCGAGCCAGGCTGCGTCACGATCCAGCGTCGGAAGCTCCGCACGGACCTCGCTGATCCGGGGCAGACTGCGCAACAGCCCCCGGGTATAAGGATGTGTGGCCGCGGCCAGCGCGGTCGCTGCCAGTTCCTCCACCACGCGACCAGCGTACATCACAAGGACGCGATCGCAGAACGAAGCCACCAGATCGAGGTCATGACTGATAAAGATCAACCCCATGCCACGCCGGCTCACCAGATCGTCAAGGATCGCCAGCACCTGCATCTGAACCGTGACGTCGAGCGCGCTGGTGGGCTCGTCAGCGATCAGCAAGTCCGGCTCGGGCACCAGCATCATCGCGATCATGATCCGCTGGCCCATGCCACCGGAGACTTCGTGCGGATAGAGCCGCACGACCCGCTCGGGATCGCGGATCCGTACCGCCTCGAGCATGTCGAGCGTCTTGCGGCGCGCCGCGCGGGCATCGAGCCCGCAGTGCATGCGGGCCGCCTCATCGATCTGCTCACCCACCGTCATGACCGGGTTAAGGGAGTATTTCGGGTCCTGCAAGACGAGCGAGATCCTCGCGCCACGGATCCCGCGCAGGACCTTCGACGACGCGGTGAGCAGATCAATGCCGTCGAAGCTCATACGCTCGGCCTGCAGCCTGGCCGAGGGCGGCAACAGGCGCATGATCGAGCGGCCCGTCAGCGACTTTCCAGAGCCGCTTTCACCCACGATCCCCAGACGCTCGCGGCCGAGCGAGAACGAGACGCCGCGAACCGCGTGAAACGGTCCGTTCGGCGTGTCGAAGGACACCCGAAGATTGGCGATGTCGAGGAGCGCGCTCATCACTTTTTCTGCCGAGGATCGAGCACGTCACGCAGGCCATCACCCAGCAGATTGAAGGCGAGACTGACGACAAAAATCGCGACTCCGGGAATGGTTGCCACCCACCACTGATCGAGAATGTACCGGCGCCCGGCCGAGACCATCGCGCCCCACTCGGCCATCGGTGGCTGGGCGCCGAGTCCCAGAAAGCCCAGGCCCGCGGCGGTTAGGATGATGCCCGCCATATCGAGGGTGACCCTCACCGTGAGCGACGACACGCAAAGCGGCATCACATGGCGCAAGAGGATGCGCCCGGTCCCGGCACCCTGCATGCGGGCCACCGCGATAAAGTCGCTGCTGCGGATCGTGAGCGTCTCGGCGCGCGCGATCCGGGCATAGGGGGGCCAGGAGGTGAGTGCGATCGCAATCACCGCGTTCTCAATGCCAGGGCCCAAGGCGGCAACGAAGGCCAGGGCGAGGATCAGGCTCGGGAAGGCGAGAAAGATATCCGTGATACGCATCAGCGTGGTGTCGAGCCACCCACCGATGTAGCCAGCCGCGGTACCGACGATGAGACCGATCGGCGCTGCGATCAGCGCCACCAGCACGACGATGTAGAGCGTGATCCGAGCGCCATACACCAATCGCGAAAACACGTCGCGACCGAACTCATCGGTCCCGAGCCAGTGCCCCTGGGCGCCGGGAGGCAGCAGCCGCTGTGCGAGGTTTTGCTCGTAAGGCGAGTGGGTCGCAATCCAGGGCGCGAACGCAGCAATCACGAGAAGTGCGACCACAATCGCCAGGCCCAGCAGTGCAAGCCGGTTGGCGCGAAACTGCAGCCATCCGCGATAGAGCTGACCCAGCCGTGCCTCGCGGCGAGACGCTGGACTGTCGGAAAGAAGGGCAGCTCGCCAGCCGTTCATGGCCATCCGATACGTTCCATCATTTCGCGCGAGGATCGAGCACCCGGTAGAGCAGATCCGAGAGCAGATTGATGCCAACGAAGACGGCGCCGACCACCAGCGTCGCACCCAGCACTGCATTCATGTCGGCCGCAAGGAGCGCCGTAGTCAGATACCGCCCCAGCCCCGGCCAGGCGAACACCGTCTCGGTGAGGACGGCTCCCTCGAGCAGACGCGCATAAGAGAGCGCAATCACCGTCACCAGCGGGACCGCGATGTTGCGCAGCGCGTGCACCCACACGATCCGCGCCTCGGAGACGCCCTTGGCCCGGGCCGCGATGACATACTCCTGATTTAATTGCTCGAGCATGAAGGAACGGGTCATTCGGGCAATGTAGGCCACCGAAAAATAGCCCAGCACGGCGGCGGGCAGCACCACATGCCCGAGCGCGTTGCGAAACACCTCCCATTCGCCCGCGAGCGCCGCGTCGATCAGGATGACCCCGCTTCTGACGGGCACGAGGTCCTCGAAGACCACGCCCAGTCGCCCCGGACCATTGACCCAGCCGAGCATGCCGTAAAACACCAGGAGCGCGATGATGCCCAGCCAGAAAATCGGCATCGAGTAGCCCACCAGACCGACCACGCGCACGATCTGGTCCGGCCAACGGTTCTGCCATACGGCGCCCGCCACACCCATCGGGACCCCCAGGAGGACACCCAGCACCGTCGCGAGCGTGGCCAGTTCGAGGGTGGCCGGGAACACCCGCACGATGTCCTCGATCACCGGTCGGTTGGTGACCAGCGACTGACCGAACTCTCCAGACCCCATCTTCTGAAGGTACAGCCAGAACTGAACCGGCAGGGACTGGTCCAGGCCGAGCTCGCGCCGGGCGGCCTCGTACACATCCTTGGGCGCCTGATCGCCGACCACTGCAAGGACCGGGTCGATCGGTACGACCCGGCCGATGAAGAAAGTGACCGCGAGCAGGCCCAGCAGCGTGAGCGCAACCTGCAGGAGAAAGGACGGAGCCTGTCGGAGCATCACCCAGGCGAACGCATCAGGATTTGGCGGCGCGCCAGTAGATCGCTGACAGGCCAGGCGAACTCGCCATGTAGCCTTTGAGGTTGCTGCGCACGGCAACCTGAACCTTCTGCTGGGCGAACACCATAAAGGGCGAGGTGTTCATAAACTCCTCCTGGATCTGGCGATAGATCGCAGCCCGAGCATTTTGGTCGCGTTCCTGCATCGCCGCCTCAGTGCGCTTGCTGAGCTCGGGGATCTCCCAGTTATTGCGCCACGAGAGCTTGCCAGGATTTTCTCGACCGGGAGGGTTGTGGGCAAAACTGTCCGCGTTGTAGTGAGGGTCGGGATAGCCGAGTCCCCAGATGCCGATGAATAGCTGGTGCTTTCGCGAACGGACCTTGGCGAGCACCTGTGCACCGGTCGCCGGGAGCACCTCGAGGGTGACGCCCCCCTTGGCAAAGCTCGCCTGCAGCGCCTGCGCCAGCTCCATCGAGGGGAAGGTGTTGGCCGTGTCCATGGTGAGGCGTATCCCGTTCGGATGGCCGGCCTC
>CAZAVT010000280.1:0-390 GCA_964488395.1 uncultured Burkholderiaceae bacterium
CGGAGGAGCATCAATGGTCCACAATGATCACGCCACCGATCCCCAACGGGCCAGGCGAGCGGAGGCGATCTCGATCGCTCTCGCGGGCATGCGGGAGGCCACTCGGGGAAGCGACGCCCCTGGCCGCGCGGCGGCGGCGCGCATCAGCGAGCTGCTGCTGTCACTCGCCAAGCAGCGGGAATTGTGGCACCCAGCACTCTTTCCCATCGCAGCGGATCGCCGGTGGGCGGTTTACGAACTCAGCGAGGATCCAAACGGCCAGTTCGCGCTTTACATGTCTGCGGCTCGACCAGGGCACGCCCAGCCCCCGCACAATCACACCACCTGGGCGGCGATTGCAGGTATCTCGGGCATCGAGGCGAATCATCTCTTCGAACGGACAGACCCGCC
>CAZAVT010000280.1:400-4915 GCA_964488395.1 uncultured Burkholderiaceae bacterium
AGGACATTCACTCGATTGAGGTTACCGAGGGTGCACCAGCGCTTCATCTGCACGTCTACGGCCGTGGCTTTCGCACGCTCGACCGCCGGGTTCGATTCGACCTGACGAGCGGTCAGTGTGACTATTTTCCCGTGTTCAACGACATCCCGAGATTTCACTCATGAATCCCACCGAAGATGGTTTCGTCACGGCCAATGGTCTGCGACTGCATTTCGAGCGCTGGCGCTCAAGCGGGCCCACCGTGGTTTGTCTGCACGGTACCTCGCTGCATGGCAAGGTATGGTCCTGGCTTGCTGACTCGCTCCATCCGCGCTATGACCTGATCGCTCTGGACCAGCGCGGGCATGGCGATTCAGAGGTTGCGCCGCTGGGCCAGTACACCGTCGACTGGTATAGCGCTGATCTGGCCGCGTTCATGGACGCGATGCAGCTGCGCCAGGTTGCTTTCGTCGGCTCTTCACTGGGCACAAGGGTCGCGCTCGATTACGCTGCACGACATCCGCACCGGGTCCGTGCGATGGTCTTTCTCGACCTGTCCTTTGAAATGCCCAAAGAAGCGTCGGACAAGATGATCGAAGCGCACATCACCCGCCCACGAAGCTTCGCTGACCTGAAGGAGGCGCTCGCGTTCTCCAAGACGCTACCGCAACGAAGGCGCTTCGACGAGGCGACCCACGTGCGTACCCTCGAGGGTGATCTTCGGGTCAATGCAGAGGGCCGCCTCGAGTGGCGCTACGACCGGGATGCTGCCATCGAAACGCTGTCCGTGGCAGCCCGCGACATGTGGCCACAGGTCCGTGCCCTTCGAGCCCCGACGCTGGTGCTGCGGGGCGAACACTCAGACGTGCTGACGGCTCAAACCACCGCCCGCTTGAAGGCTGAATTACACGATGGCGATGTGCTGACCATCCCGGGCGCCGGTCACTCGATCTGGGGAGACAACCCTCAAGCAACCAGTGCAGCGATCGCCGCATTCCTGGCAAACGGCCGCAGCGCTGATGCCCAGTCCGCCATCGATCGAAGCGTCCGACGCTGAGCCTGAGCGTGAACGGCCTCGGCTCAGCCCGCCAGCTGCCAAACCGACTCGTTCGGGCGGCCTATTGCCCCGTGATGCCCGAGACGGCCACGACACGGCGCCACTTCTCGATATCGGCGAGCACGATCTGGCGAAACTCAGCTGGACGATTGGCCACCGCCGTGCCACCGATCTTGTCGAAAAGTTCCCGGGTCTCAGGTAAGGCCACTGCACGGACCACTGACTGGTGAACCCGGTCGATCACGGGCTTTGGCGTTCCGGCAGGCGCAAACAGGCCGAACCAGGCAATGGTCTCGAAGTCTTTAAGACCTGTCTCGTGCAGCGTCGGCGCATCGGGGAGCATCGGCGTGCGCGCCAGTGAAGTCACACCGAGGGCCTGCAGGCGTCCCGACTTGATGTGAGGCACAGCCGGTGGGAGATTGCCGAGAAACAAGGCAACGTCACCAGTGATCACCCCGTTGAGCGCACCGCCGGCTCCCTTGTACGGCACATGAAGCAAATCCACTCCCGCCATCAACTTGAAGAGCTCCGCCGACAGGTGGGCAGAACTGCCCACGCCGCCCGACGCGTAGGCAAACTTGCCCGGTTGCGCCTTGAACAGCGCAATCAAATCGGCGACCGTCCTGACGCCGAGCGATGGATTGACGACCAGCACATTGGGTGCGCGGATGACCTGCGTGATCGGATCGAAATCAGCCTCGAGCCGGTAAGGCAAATTCGGATAGATCGCGGCATTGATGCCGTTTGACCCGGCATTACCCATCAACAGCGTGTACCCATCGTTCGGCGATCGGACCGCCGCTTCAGTCCCGATCCGGCCACCCGCCCCGACCCGATTTTCGACCACCACAGGCTTGCCCCATTCCTCGCTCAGGCGCTGGGCAATCGATCGCGCAATCAGGTCTGATCCATCGCCTGGCGGACTGGGAACAATGATCTTGACCGCTCGGGTCGGATAGTCCTGCGCCACGGCTGGCACGCACGGCAGCAGCGCCACGATCGACAGCCCCACGATCGACAGCCCCACTGCGATCCCATCACGCAATCCCGCGATCGATACCCACGCTTTCATTGCCAGACTCCAGAAGACGTTTGCTCGCTCAATCCAACCCCCAAGCCCGGACCGGCCGGAATGGCGCTGGCGCCGTTTTCGAAGCGAGGCAGCCGTTGGTCAGCGACTTCGACGAAACGCGCTGTTTCCTCAAACTGCACTTCCAGCAGGGGCATGTTCGGGATCACGCTGGCCACGTGAAGGCTGTGGGCATGGCAGATCGGGCCGCTCGGATTATGCGGTGAACAGCCCGTGCCGAATCGCTGAGCGAGTGCAGCAATACGAAGCGTTTCCTCGAGTCCGCCGGCGTATTTGACGTCCGGCATCACCACGTCGTAAAGGCCTGCTTGCAGGATCGGGAGAAATCCAGCCCCGCCGACCATCAGCTCAGCACCGGCAAGCCGCATGCCCCGGGCATTGGCAGCGCCGCGCAAATTCAGCAAGGCGGGGAAGAATGCCGTGCTCTCGGGCAGTGGGCACTCGTACCAACTGACCCCAAGCGCCGCGAGCTCGGCCACCAGCGACTGCGCCGTGGACACGGAAAAACGCCAGTGGCAATCAACCATCAGGGCGACCCGCCCAAAACCCGCCTCGTCGAGCGACTGCCGAGCGGTTGCGATCCGCTCCAGGCCAGCTTCGATGAGCCGTCGGCCCTCAGCCGTGCCAGCCTGCTCCGGCGTCAGGCCGTCAAAGGGCGCCATCTTGACGCCGGAAAAGCCCAGTCGGGCGGCACGGACGGCTCGATCGGCGAACTGGGTGGCGTGGCGCGTGGTCGTCCCTCGGTTGATGTTGGCGTACATGGGGACTGGATCCCGAAGCACCTCACCCAGAGCACGGGAAAGCGACAGGCCAGCCGCCTGCGCGCAGACGTCCTGGAGTGCCTGCTCGATGCCACTGATTGCTGCCGCCTCGATGAGATCAGTCGTCCCCGCCAGCCGAGAACCAGCCCAGCGAGCCACCTCGGCACCCGAGGCAAAGCACCTGCCCTGGATTTGCGTCCGGAGGGCTGCGACAGCCGACTGCACCGCCTCGGACCGTCCCTCCAGGCTCGCCTCGCCCAGTCCCTCACGCCCCGCAGCATCGCGCACCCGGACAAAGACCCAGGTGGTGCGTGCAGTCACCGACACGGCGACAGAGTGCAGTTCGCGGATCGGGGCAGGTCGATCAACCATGGATGTCTCGATAAAGGGCTCGACGCCGACTGTACCAAGGGCGGGCGCGCGTGCCAACCTGGCGCCTGCTGATGGACCTGCTATTCTCGCTGCGCATCCTGCGCCCCCTGTCTTGGCCACGAGCCCTGAGGAGCCTCAAGTGACCGATCCAACCAAGCCGCAAGCCGAAAGTCGCCCCACCAATCGCCAGGGACTGTCTCATGTGCCCTTCTCCGAGCGGCGCAAGAACCTCAGGCAGCGCCTCGAGCAGGGGCCCATCGTCATCGCCCCAGGCGTCTACGAAATGATCTCGGCCAAGATGGCCGATCGCATGGGATTTGACGCGCTTTACATGACTGGCTACGGGACGGTGGCCTCCTACCTGGGGATGCCCGATGCCGGCATCGCCAGCTTCACGGACATGCTCGATCGAGTCGCCCGATTTGCCTCGATCACGAGCACGCCGCTCATCTCCGACGCCGACACCGGGTTCGGTGGTCTGCTGAACGTGATGCACACGGTTCGCCACTACGAGCGCGCCGGCGCCTGCATGATTCAGATCGAGGATCAGGAATTTCCGAAGAAGTGCGGGCACATGCTCGGGCGCCGAGTGGTGCCGCCCGAGACCATGGAAGACCGCATTCGCGTTGCGGTGGAGACGCGCGAAGACCCGAATTTCCTGATCATTGCGCGCACGGATGCGCGCACCACGCTCGGCCTCGACGAGGCGCTGCGCCGAGCGGAGTCCTACGCTCGCGCCGGTGCAGACGTCCTCTTTGTCGAGAGTCCGGAGTCGGTCGAAGAGATGCGTCAGATCTGTGAACGGCTGGAGCGCCCCTGCCTGGCCAATATGGTCGAGGGCGGTCGAACACCCGTGCTCTCCCGGGACGACCTGCAGGCGATCGGCTATCGCCTGGCGATCTTTCCTGCGACCGCGTTTCTTGCAGCCGGCGCCGCCTACGATCAGGTCTACCGCCAGTTTGCGGAATCAGGCTCGTCCAAAGGGCTCACCACGCCACTACACGACTTCCAGCGCTTTTCGCAGTTGATGGGCTTTGACTGGGTCGCAGAGTTCGACCGCCGCCACTCTCGCGAGGAATGATCCCTGACTCGCCGGGCCAGCACTCGCTCAATGCTCAAGAATTCGGCTGAGGAACTGCCTCGCGCGGTCGCTGCGCGCGCCACTGAAAAAGACCTCGGGAGTCGCCTGCTCGACGATCTCACCTTGATCCATGAAGACGATGCGGTCGGCTACCCGCTTGGCAAAACCCATCTCG
>CAZAVT010000281.1:0-4910 GCA_964488395.1 uncultured Burkholderiaceae bacterium
GAAGACCGGGCAGGAAGCTCATGGTGTTGTGCCGTTCAAGGCGCGGGCCGCGCGCAGCAGTTGCTCGGGATCGAGCGGCAATTGACGTACGCGGATACCCAGTGCGTGGCTCACCGCATTAGCGATCGCCGCGGCGACCGGACCCTGAGCAGCCTCGCCGGCCCCGAGGGGCGGCTCATCGGGGCGATCGATCACGTGGACCCGGACTTCGGGAAGCTCGCTGAATCGCAGGATGGGATAGGTGTCCCAGCCGAGCGAGCGCACGCCATCACGGTCGGACGCGATCGCTGACCTGGACCTCGGCCACCACGGCGCACCAAGCGCCACTGTTCTTGTAGCGTGCCCAGCCAAAACCGATCCCTTGCCCCTCCGCTCGCCCGAAGCGACGCTCCTGCCAGCGAGAGCGCGTCATCACCTCATCGATCACGGCCCTAGCCCGCTGATCCTCGAGGTGTCGATAGCGAAAGGCAATCGGATCTTCAGCCAGCGCGTCAGCGATTTCGTCCATGAAGCACTCGATCGCAAAAACGTTCGCGTAGGCGCCAAGGGCCCTCATCGCGGACGTGCGCAGGGGCATCACCAGCAGGCGGTGATGGACGACTCGGTAATGGGGCAGCTCATAGCCAGGCACCGCATTGCGATCGGCACCGCCACCCGTGGCCAGCGGCGGATTGATCGCGACCGGGAGATCAGTCGCTAATGCCCTCTCACTCGCCGCGAGCAGCGTCGAGGTCTTGGCACGCCCGGGGCGCGAACTGTAGCCATTGGCCCAGACGTCATGTTGCCAATGAGTGATCGCTCCGTGTCCGTCCACTCGGGCCTGGAGCCTGACGGATTGCGCCGCACCGAGGGGGCTATGGCGCAATTCATCGGCGCGCGACCAAAGCACGCGAACCGGCACGCCCGGATGGGCTCTCGCGATCAACACGGCATCAAAGGCGACGTCATCAGCCCCATTGTGGCCGTAGCAACCGGCGCCTTCTACATGGTGAATCCTGATGGCCTCTCGCCCTGGCGGCTGAGGATCGGCCGACAGGGCGATGACCAGGTCATCGCGCAGATTCTGGATGCCCTGGCTGTGCGTCCAAACGTCGAGTTGTCCATCCACCCACTGTGCCAGCGCGCAGGACGGCCCGATCGAGGCGTGAGCGAGATAGGGCTTGAGGTAGCTCGCCTCGAACCGGCGGCCCCCGTCGGGCCAGGCGTCCGGCGTCACAGCGTCCGCAGCACCTCCCGACGCAGCTTCCGGGCTCCCACGCTGCGCGGCTACAAGCGATTGGCAAGGGGCATTGCGCAAAAAGGTTTCGAGGTCCGAAGCATCGGGCAAGGAGGGCGGAACACGCCAGCGCAGGGCCGGCAGGATACGCGCGACAGCACGTTCAACCTCGCGCTCGATCGGCCCTAGGACCGCCATGAAGCGCCCGTCGATCATCAGGCTCACGCCGACCGGGAGCAACGATCGCCACGCATCGGCAGCCTCGTCGATTTGCGCAACGAGGGTGGGTGGGCGCAAGACCCGCGCGTGCATCATCCCCGGCAGCCGCAGATCGTGGATGAAACGAGGGTGACCGAAAACTTTGTCGGGCAGGTCGATCCGTGCGATGTCGCGGCGGCCGATCAGGCGTCGGGCTCCAGCAGACTTGGGCTTGGCAAGGCCTTGGTAATCCCCCTCGAGGTCGGCCGAGCTCAGTTCCGTCCAGTAGTCACCGACACGGCGGCCGTCAGGGGTGATAAAGCCGCCCCCCACCACCTGCACGGCATCGGCTGGCAGCCCGGCACGCTGCGCCGCCCGGCCAACGGCGATCGCGCGCAGCTCGGCGCAGGCATGTCGCAGGGCGCCACCGCTGTCCTGGATCGACAGGCTACCGGAGGTGACAGCTTCATCAGGTCCGCGCAACGTGCTTGCCGATTCGACCTGCACGGCCTCCAGAGCCACATCGAGTTCGTCAGCCACGAGGACCCGAAGGGCTGTGAGGATCCCCTGGCCGAGTTCGACCTTGCCGGTGAAGGCGCGGACGGTACCGGGCCGATCGAACGAAAGCCATTGGCCAAGGCGAGGATTGGTGTGAAGGCTCCCGGGCAAGGACGGGCGGCCATCACCTCGGTCGATGATGAAACCACGGGGGGCCGACCCCAACGCAGGCGATCCAGAAGACTGCACGATCCGTCCGCTCAAACCAGGGGCTCGAGGCCCAACTCACTCGCCAGCAGCGCCAGATCGGACACGACACCCGGCAGTAGCGGAATGCCCTCGACCCGGTTGCGCTCACGCCGCTGATGGCTCTGTTCGCCCGGTAGCCAGATTCGTTCGACACCGTCGAGTCGTTCGCTCGAACGCAAGTCGCGTGACAGTTGATCCACACGCCGCTTGAACTCGGCGGGATCTCCAAAGGCCCGAAGATCGATCACCAGGATCGCCTGACCCGTATTGGTCTTGCTGACGCTGTCCTTGTTGAAGTCGATCACATCCCGACCCATCGCCGCGCCCTGCAAGGTGCCGGCGAGCAGCCCGACGATCAGGGCAAGGCCGTACCCCTTGTGCCCACCGATCGGCAACAGGAAACCCTCGTCCGCCCGCTTGGGATCGGTGAGCGGCTGCCCCTTGCGGTCGATCATCCAGCCCTCGGGCATCATCTCACCGGCCTTGAGCTTGGCCTTGACCTTGCCGTAGGCGGCGACCGTGGTCGCCATGTCGAGAACCACCGACGGCTCGTCAGCTGCCGGGATCCCTGCGGCGACCGGATTGGTGGAGAGCAGCATCTCCGCGCCACCCCAGGGCGGCAGGTGATTGGCGTTGCCAACGGCAAAGTAGAGACCGATCATGTCGTGGGCCATCGGCATTCGCGCATAGAGCGAAGCCGGCCCTGCGTGGTTGCTCGATCGCGCGCCAACCCATGCGACGCCACAGGTGCGGGCCTTGGCGATCGCGAGATCGACCGCTCGGGAGACCACCACGTGCCCCATGCCATTGTCACCGTCAATGACCGCGCTGCCAGGCCGTTCATGCACGATGCGAATATCAGGTCGCAGATTGAGACCGCCCGCCCGGATGCGCTTCACATATTGCGGCAGACGCAGGACGCCGTGCCCGTCCGAACCCTGCAGGTCCGCTTCGGCCATCAGGCGGGCCGTGATCCCAGCGTGCTCGTCCAGCATGCCGACACAGCGCAAGCTCTGGGCGATGAAAGCCTGCAGACGCTCGAAGCTGACGCGGGTCGCGTGGGGATGGGTCGTCATGGCAGTGGTTGTCGTAAGGAGCCTTCGAGCGTGAACCGGGCCCGGGACCTCCCGGAGCACCCCGCCGCTCTCGTTTAACATATCACCCTGAGAGCGCGCGGCCACTCAATTCCCCAGGCAGGCGAAAGCCAATGCCGTTCGGCTCAGTCAGCCAGAGCATCACCGCATCAGCCCGGCGCGGGCGCAGGGATCCACCGATGAAGCTTGCCACCTGGAACGTCAATTCACTGAAGGTCCGCCTGCCGCAGGTACTCGACTGGCTGGTGGCCAATCCGGTGGACGTGCTGGCCTTGCAGGAAACCAAGCTCATCGACGCCCGATTTCCGGTGTCAGAGCTCGTGGCCGCCGGCTACCACGCCGTGTTTGCAGGTCAGCCGACCTACAATGGCGTCGCGTTACTGAGCCGCATCGCGACGGTCGGCCCAGCCCAATCGGTGGTGATCGGCAACCCGCTCTTTCCCGACGAACAGCAACGCCTGATCACCGCCGAGATCGGTGGCCTGCGTTGCGTCTGCGCTTATTTCCCGAATGGTCAGTCGGTCGACAGCGACAAATACCAGTACAAACTGCGCTGGATGGATGCCCTGATCGAATGGCTGCGACCGTCGATCGGTGCTCAGCCGGCAACCGTCCTTCTCGGTGACTTCAATATCGCCCCCGAAGCCGACGATGTTCATGATCCCGTCGCGTGGGAGGGTCAGGTTCTGTGCTCTGCGGCGGAGCGGGAGCGCTTCCGCCGCCTGATCGACTCAGGCCTGCGTGATGCCTACCGATTGTTTGACCAGGCACCGCGCAGCTTCAGCTGGTGGGACTATCGTCAGTTGGGTTTTCGGCGCAATGCCGGGCTACGTATCGACCACATCCTCGTCGATCAGCAGTTGACCCCGCGGGTGCGCTCCTGCACGATCGACCGTGCACCCCGCAAGCTCCCGCAGCCCTCGGACCATGCACCGGTCTGGGCTGAAATCGACTGATTCCTGCTGACAGGGCGCGCGCCCCACTGAACTCACCCCATCCCGAACGGCTATCTCGGCAAGGTTGTCAACCGATGAATCAGACCCTACGCACCTATCGGATCGCCAGCATTCCAGGCGATGGCATCGGCAAGGAAGTGATTCCGGCGGGCGAGACCGTCTTGCAGGCCCTCGCGCAAGCGGACGGCGGATTTCAAGTCGAATTCGTACGCTTTGGCTGGGGCGGCGACTGGTATCGAGCGCATGGGCAGATGATGCCAGCCGACGGACTCGACGCGCTGCGAGGCATGGATGCAATCCTGTTCGGGTCGGCCGGCGATCCCCAGATTCCTGATCACATCACCCTGTGGGGGCTGCGGCTTCGCATCTGCCAGGGCTTCGATCAATATGCGAATGTACGTCCCACGCGGATCCTGCCCGGGATCGACGCCCCGCTCAAGCGCTGCGCGCCCGAGGACCTCGACTGGGTGATCGTGCGCGAGAACTCCGAGGGCGAATACGCGGGGGTCGGCGGCCGTGCGCATCAGGGCCACCCGATCGAGGTCGCCACCGACGTGTCGATGATGACCCGCACAGGCGTCGAACGCATCATGCGTTTTGCATTCAGCCTCGCGCGATCACGCCCAAGGCGCCAGCTGACGGTGGTCACCAAGAGCAACGCGCAGCGGCATGCCATGGTGATGTGGGATGAGATCGCCG
>CAZAVT010000282.1:0-4907 GCA_964488395.1 uncultured Burkholderiaceae bacterium
TGAAGCGGCGCATGAATCGTCGATCGATCCAGTCCTTCCAGCGCCACACCCAGTGGCCCGCAAAGCCGATCGCTCCCCGTGACGCAACCGCGTATCGGTCTCCCGTGCTGATCAAGGCAAGCCAGTGGCGCTGCGGTCGCCATTCGACCAACTGCTGCTCGCGCAGGCTGCGCCTCAAATTGAGCCCCAGCGGCCTGCCCATCCGGACTGCGAAGACTCCGGCTTTCTCGAGGGGATGCTCCACGAACGACGCGATGTCACCTGCGGCGAAGATCAAGGGGGCGTCCAGGGTCTGCAGTCGCGAGTTGACCTGGATGAATCCGCTCTGGTCAAGCTTCAACCCGGTGTCCTTCAGCCAATCGGGGCCGCCGGCCTGCGTGACCCAGAGGATTTTGTCAGCCTCAAATCGGCGGCCATTGGCGCACAGCAAGTGACGAGGACCGACCTCGATCACCTTGGCGCTGCGATGCACACTGACGGCACGCTCGGTGAGCAAACGCTCGAAGCGCTGTCGGACCCTCTGATGATGCGTCGGCAGAATGTCCTCGCCGGCGGTGAGCAGGATGAATCGAAGGCGCTGAGGGTCTTGACCCCGCGCGCGCAGTTCCTCGATCAGGCGATGCCGAACGGCGAGTAGCAGCTCGACGCCACCCGCCCCGCCTCCCACCACTGCGATCGTCATCGGTGGTCCCTGGCTCGGCAGGCGCTCTAGCTCGTCCAGCAGCTTCAGCCAGTGTTGATTGAATCCTGCAATTGGTTTGACTGGGACCGCGTAGGCGCTCGCACCCGGAATCGACTGCGCCTGAGGCGTCGAGCCGATATTGATGGATAGTCGATCGTACGGTAGCGGTGGCCGTCCAGCGAGTCGGATGATTTGCTGCTTACGATCGATCCCTGTGACGGCTGCCTCGATGAAGCGAGCGCCAGCGGCTCCACAGAGGCGCGCGAGGTCGATGTGCACCTCATCGAAGCCATAGTGTCCTGCCAGGTAGCCGGGCAGCATCCCGGAGTAGGGCGTTTCGACGTCGGTGCAAACGAGCGTGAGCCGCACCCCTGGCTCGGGCTGCATGGCGAACATCCTCAGGACACCGACGTGGCTATGTCCACCTCCGACGAGGACCAGGTCGCGCAGGACGGGTTGCGCCGACTGCTTCATGTGAGGTTTGACGATTCGAGTTCGGCAACCCAGGACAGCAGGGCGGCGCGCTCGACTGCCGGGTCGAAGCGTGGCCGCAGTGGCTCGCAGCGCTCCTTCAGCATGGAAAGTAGTCCCCTGGGCGCGCACTGCTCGGCACGACAGAGACGCAGCAGGGCGACCAGCGCTTGGGCGTCGCCGACGGGGAAAACGCCGGGGTAATCCTCTCCCAGCAGCCCCAGATTGCCGTCGATGGCGGAAGCAAGGACTGGCGTGCCGGAGCACACTGCCTCCATGACAGCGTGGGCGCCGCCTTCCATGCGGCTCGCGTGGACGAGCAGGTGGGCACGCTGGATACGCTGTAGGGTTTGGCGATGTGACAGAGCACCGAGCCAGCGATAGTGCGGGCATTCGTCGGCGGTACGCCGCGCCGCCTCTCCCAGCGCTGGGTCGAGCGCGGCGCCGATATGGTCAATGAAGATTGAGTCGGATCGGCCGAGTCGTCGAGCGCACTCCATCAGGGTCAGCGGATCTTTCTCGCCCCGCAGATGGCCCACCATCACGACGCGCAGGTGGCGATTCGTCTTTCGCAACGAGGGTCGAGGCGAGCATGATGCGACGATTACGCGCGCGCGCTCACGATGCTCGGGGGGCAACGAGCGGTGAGCAAGCGGTTGGAGCACTGCGATCGATCCAGCCAGAGCGATCGATCGCCTGGCTGCGGGTTCTCTAGCCGGCAGGTCACGGTAAAGGTCGGTGCCCGTGAGGAGCACACCCAGTCCGGTCGAGCCCCTGTGCCGATGCCAGGCTTCGATCGACGGCGCCGAACGGCGTGCGTGCAGCGCCAGCATGACGCGGTCGTCTGCCGATGGGTCATCAGGCCACTCGCGCACGATCCGGGACTGCCGCCGGGACAGTAGGCGTTGCCACCGTCGAGCGGTCTGCCAATTGCCATTGTTCGCCTCGGCGAGTGCGGGCGACACGATCACGATGGAGCCGCGGTTCTGATGACAGGCTTGCATGTCGGTGGCTGATCCGATCTTGCTGCCGATGCGTGCCGGGGTAATGAGCCAGTGACTCGGCCGGCTCAAGTGGCGGCTGTCAGCAGAGCGCACAGGCCGCGCGCATCGTCGATTCGATCGAGAGCGAGGATGTGCGCAGCCAGTTGGTCGGCCTGTGCCGCAGGAATCGCCCGGCGTGCGAGGTCGTTGTACTTGGCGAGCAGGGCCTCATCGCTCACAGGGTTGGACGGCGCACCGAGCGGCGTGGTTGTCGGCTCGACATGGCGGCCATCCGCAGCTTCGATGATGACTGCCGTCTGGTCGCTACCAGCAATGGTATCGTCCACGATGATCTCGATTCGTTGGATCAAGGCGGCCATCGCTGGATCCTTGCGCCGCTCTTCCTCGTAGGATGAGAGCGTTGCCGACCCAAACAGCAGTCGGGCCGAAATCGCATAGGGGAGGCTCATCTGCGCTGCAGGTAGTGTGTCGATCTGCTTGCCCCCGACCATACCGGCCAGGAAGCTATTGAGCCGAACCTCGACCCGCCGCACCGACGCCGGCTCGAGGGCAACCCGGTGCAGGATCCTGTCGACTGCGTCGACTCCGGCGTGCGTGTCGCGGCAGGACGCGTGGGGCTTAATGGCGCAGTTGGTGATCCGCCAATCCGAGCCCAGCTCGCGCGAGAGGGCATGCACGTCCACCGGCGCGCGTGACAGGGTCTGAAGAAATCCGCCCCAGACCGGATCGAAGAGGCGGCTGGGCCCGCTCATGCCGTGCCGCGCGAGCAATGCGGCGAGCACGCCGCTCTCGGCAGCACGGCCGGCATGAAGCTTCTTGGTCATCGAGCCATCGTGAATGAAGGCCCAAAGACCACTGGCGAGGCTGCCCGCGATGGCCAGACAGGATAGGCTTCGGCGCTCGTCGAGACCCAGCAGGTGTGCTGCCGCAGCCGCCGCTCCGAAGGCGCCACAGGTACCGGTCGAGTGCCATCCGGCTTCATTGTGTGGTCGATAACCACCGAAGGCCTCGAGGACCCGTCGTCCGACGTCATAGCCGACCGCAATCGACGTCAGCAGATGCTCTCCTGACACAGGCTTCTCGAGGCTCGGCAGGAGTGCGAACAGCGCTGGAAGGACAACGGCTCCCGAATGATCGCAGCCGCCTGTGTCGTCGAGCTCGAAGGCATGTGCGGCAACGCCATTGACGAGCGCTGCCTGCCGAGGCGCGAGCGCATGCGCCGTGCCCCAGAGCGCTGCCGAACCCGCTGGCTCGGTCGCCATGAGTGCTTCGCGGGTGATCGTTGTCTCAACGGCGTCCGTGCCAGCGAGTGCGGCACCCAGGGTGTCGAGGGTATGGCGTCGAGTCTGCGCCACCACCGGCCCCGGCATCTGTTCAAAGCGGGCGGTCGCAACGAAGGCCGCCAGCTGCGCAAAGGTGCTCATGACCGATTAAAGTAGCCGGCGCGTACGGCGGCCCCGATCAAATTGACGATCATCCGCCCAGCGGTGATGCAGGTAATTTGGTTGACGTCACTCGCCGGGATGATCTCCACCACATCCATTCCAACGACCCGGCCCTTTTTCACGAGCCCGTGGATGAGCTTGCGCATCTGCGGCAAGGTGACGCCGCCGGGACAGGCGCCCGCGACTGCAGGTGCAATCGACGGGTCCATACCGTCGAGATCGACGCTGATGTAGTAGCGACCGCCGTCTGGAATCATGTCGAGCACTGCATCCATGCCGCGATCGTGCAAGTCGTAAGCGGTGACGAGTTTGGAACCCCAGGCGAGTGCAGCCTCGACTTCTTCGGAGCGGGCGCTGCCCGATGCCCGCAGCCCGATCTGGATGATGTGCTTGACGTGCGGCATTTCAGAAGCACGTCGAATGGGGCTCGACAGGCCGTCACGTACGCCGTTCACCTGATCGCGCCAGTCGAGGTGCTGGTCGATGTGGACCAGCGTGATGGGTCCGTGATGCTCGTAGGCCCTCAGGGCAGGAATGGTGATGCCGTGATCGCCCCCCATGATGATCGGCAGCGCGCCCGCTTCGAGGATGCGCCGAACCGCCTGCTCGGCGCGTTGTTTGTGGACATTCAGATCCCGGAAGTCGGGTGCGATATCGCCACAGTCCACCGCCTTGATGGGTCGGTTGTCGTAGAGCGGTCCGCCGAGATCGAAGTCGTATCGCTCGACTGAGCGCAGGATGCGATCGGTCGCTTGGCGCATCGCATAGGGCATATGGGTCTGATCGTTAACGATGTCGGCAAAGTTGTAGGCACTGCCATACGGGATACCCAGATAGGCGATATCGGCCTTTAGGTGGTCGAGATCAGTCTGCAACTCCGAATAAAGAAAGGTCTGGTGGCCGACTTTGGACGGGACGGTCAGGGACATGGTCGTAGGCCTCTCAGCGGTGAGCGGGGGTTGATCGAACAAGGGTGATTGGGTCGCCGTCGATCCGCGGAACGGCAGCGATGAGGCGTGCAGTGTAGGGATGTGATGGTGACCGGGTGATTCGCTCGGTCTCGTCGATCTCGACGATGCGTCCCTGGTTCATGACTGCGATACGGTCGGCGAGATGAGCAACGACAGCGATATCGTGCGATATGAAGAGGTATGCCACCTGCAGCCGATCACGCAGGTCCGCGAGCAGATTGACGATCGCTGCCTGTACGGATACGTCCAGCGCCGAAACCGGTTCGTCGCAGACAATAAAGCGAGGTTCGGTCGCGAGTGCGCGGGCGATCCCGACCCGCTGCTTTTCGCCTCC
>CAZAVT010000283.1:0-4881 GCA_964488395.1 uncultured Burkholderiaceae bacterium
CGGGCAGCCTCGAGCGCGCGCTCGAGATCGAGGGTCTCGCCAGTGGTCGAGGCAGCGACCAAGCAGCCATTTTGCGAGCCCCGGTCGCGCAGCAGCCGGGTCAGACGACGGGTATCAATGCCAGCGATCGCGGGAACGCCCTCGCGTCTCAGGTAGTCGCGAAGGTTCGACGAACTACGCCAATTCGACAATCGCTCGGGCGCATCACGGACGATCAGGCCAGCGGCATGAACCCGGTCGGCTTCGACGTCTTCGGAATTGATGCCTGTATTGCCGATGTGCGGATAAGTGAGCGTGACCAGCTGACGACAATAGCTGGGATCGGTGAGGATCTCCTGGTAGCCAGTGATGGCTGTGTTGAAGACGACCTCACCCGTCGCTGAGCCGGCTGCGCCAATCGACTCGCCACGGAAGACGGTGCCGTCGGCAAGGACCAGGGCAGCGGGAATCCTGGCCGGGACAATCCCGCCAGCAAGGGACCCCGGCACTGGCAAGACCGAGTGCCCGGGTGAAGCAAGATCCGAAGGGGTGGGACTCGATGAGGCCAAAGGAACTCCTGGGGAAGATCTGCGGCACGCAGTCAAACCTTTGGATTATAGCCTGCCGGACAAAGCCCCCAGGACCGAGAACAGGTCTGAAAGACCGGCGAGCGGCTCCTCAGCCGAGATCGCGCCGATCACGCAGGGCCTGGGCAATCGTCCCGGGATCGACGTACTCGAGTTCGCTGCCGACCGGTACGCCCCGGGCAAGCCGGGAGACCGAGAGGCCACAGGCGCGCAGACGCTCGGCCAGGTAGTGCGCCGTGGCCTCGCCCTCCTGGGTGAAATTGGTCGCCAGAATCACTTCGCGGACGACCCCATCGCAGGCCCGGGCGAGCAATCGCTCGAAATGGATCTCGCGCGGGCCGATCCCATCCAACGGCGACAGTCGCCCCATCAGCACGAAGTAGAGACCGCTGTAGGCAAGGGTCTGCTCGACCATCAACTGGTCAGCGGGTGTCTCGACCACGCACAATTGGGTGGGATCCCGGCGAGGTGACGAACAGGTGTGGCAACAGGGTGCCTCGGTGAAGGTATTGCAGCGCTCGCAATGACGAATCGACTCGAGCGCATGCTCAAGCGCCCGGGCCAGCTCACGGCCTCCTTCACGGTCGTGTTGCAGGAGGTGATAGGCATGGCGCTGGGCGGACTTGGGCCCGACGCCCGGCAGGCGCCTGAGAGCTGCGACCAATCGATCGAGCGCCGAGGCTTCAGCGGCCATCGTACCTGCCGTCGCGATGCGGTTGCCGATGCCTCAGAAAGGCATCTTGAAACCAGGCGGCAGGGGCAGGCCCGACGTTGCCGCACTCATCCGCTCCGAAGAGGTCTGTTCAGCGCGGCGCAGCGCATCGTTGATCGCCGCGACCACCAGATCCTCGAGCATATCGCGGTCATCACCGAGCAGGCTCGGGTCGATGGTGATCCGGCGCACCTCGTTGCGGCAGGTGACCGTGGCCTTGACCAATCCGGCACCCGACTGGCCCTGCACCTCGACCTGGGCCAGCTCCTCCTGGATCCGCTTCATGTTGTCCTGCATCTGCTGGGCCTGCTTCATCAGGCCGGCGAGTTGCGCCTTCATCATGGTGGTTTGTCTCCTGAAATCGAGGGGGAGGGACGCTTAGTGATCGGCGCCGGCTACTGAACCGGCCGCTGGCTGTGGCGCCACCGAATCGGCAACGATGCTGGCACCAAAATCGCGAACCAAAGCCCGGACGAAGGGGTCGGCATCAAGCGCCGATCGAGCCTGCGCCAATTGCTCACCGCGTCGCTGCTCGGCCTGCGCGGCTGCCGTCGGGCCGTCGGTCGCACCGACCTCGACCTTCAGCCGTACCGGTCGCCCCAGTGCGACAGTGAGGGCGTCGGTGACCTTGGCAACCGTCGCGCCCTCGGCCAAGGGCCGGATCGGCACGCGCACATGAAACAAGTCGCCATCGACCGACAGACACTGGCTTTGGTCCATGAACTGCCGCGCGAGGCCCGTCAGCGAAAGGCGACGCGCGAGGGCCGGCCAGTCGCCGTCAAAGCGATCGGTCTGTGCAACCGGGGTTTGAGGCGGGGGCGCAGCGGGCGCCGACACGGGTGGTGTCGGCGCTGCCGCACGCGCAGCAGCCGCACGATTGATCGGCACGGTCGACACCGAAGACCCGGCAGGCAAGACCGCTGGCGCGGCAGGATCAACGGGCCGAAACGCGAGCATCCGCAGCAGGGTCATGGTGAACCCGGCGAACTCTTCCGGCGCAAGCGCGAGATCGCGTGCGCCATGGATCGCCACCTGGTACCAGACCTGGATCTGCTCGGCCGACAACCCCGCTGCGAGTGCTTCCAGCCGCTCGCCGTCGGCGAGCTCGTCCTCGTGACGGAGTCCGGCCTTGCGTAACGCGAGCTGATGCAGCCCGAGCGCGAGCTCGTCCAGCACCCTCACAAACGCGGCATTGTCCTCGCGCAAACGATCGGCAATTGCCATCAGCGCCGGCCCGTCGCCCTGAGCGAGCGCCTCCAGAAGCCCGGCCAGCGCGCCCTGGTCGACGACGCCCAGCATCTCGCGTACCTCAGCCTCAGCAACCCGGCCCGCGCCATACGAAATGGCCTGATCGAGCAGCGACAAGGCATCGCGCATGCTGCCCGCCGCGGCGCGGCCGAGCAGGGCGAGCGCCGGCCGCTCGAAGGGGATCGTCTCCGCCTCAAGCACCCGTGCCAGGTGATCGGCCACCGACACGGCCGACATGTTCTTCAGCCCGAACTGCAGGCAGCGCGACAGCACAGTGACGGGGACCTTCTGAGGGTCGGTGGTCGCCAACACAAAGGTCACATGGGGCGGCGGCTCCTCGAGCGTCTTGAGCATGGCATTGAAGGCATGCGTCGAGAGCATGTGCACCTCGTCGATCACATAGACCTTGTAGCGACCGACCGTGGGCGCATAGACCGCGTTCTCGAGGAGCTGAGTGATCTCGTCGACACCGCGGTTGGAGGCGGCATCCATCTCGATGTAGTCGACGAAACGCCCCTCGTCGATCCCGGTGCACGCTGCACAGGTGAGGCAGGGTCGGGCAGTAGGGCCGCGCTCGCAATTAAGCGACTTGGCGAGGATCCGCGCAATCGTGGTTTTGCCAACGCCACGGGTCCCCGTGAGCAGGTAGGCGTGATGGAGGCGTCCCTCGGACAGCGCGTGACCGAGCGCCTGCACGACGTGGCGCTGCCCGACCAGCGACTCGAAGTCGCGGGGACGCCATTTGCGGGCCAGGACCTGGTGGGCCATCGATCGGGGCACTCTGCAGGAATCAACGAGACGGGCAATGGGACCGGGTGTCGCCGGCCCCGCTTCGAAAGGTGGGCGAGCCTGAACCCCGGCACTCGCGGGAAATGGCTGTGGCTGCTTCCTTCCGGACCTGACCAGATTGACCACACCACGATGCGGGGGGGCCCGCCCAACTTGATTCTATCAGTGGGACCCGGGTCCGGCCTGGCGGCCCGGACCTTCCGAAGATGCCCGCGAAAACCGCGCCGACTTGCCGGCTGTGATATGTTTCCCGCCCGGGTCGCTGGTGGACCTTGCCCACGATTGACGCTAAACAAACCCGCGTCCCAGCGGCCGCACTCAATGGAGCGCCCATGAGCATCAAGCACGTCTCCGACGCAAGCTTCGAGCAGGATGTCCTGCGTGCTGACACCCCGGTCCTCGTCGACTACTGGGCGGAATGGTGCGGCCCGTGCAAGATGATCGCACCGCTTCTCGACGAGGTGAGCCGGGACTACGGCGACCGGATTCAGGTGGCCAAGATCAATGTCGACGAGAATCAGGCGACCGCCGCGCGGTTCGGTGTCCGAGGGATCCCGACCCTGATGCTCTTTCGCAACGGTGCGATGATCGCGAGCTCGGTTGGCGCGCTTTCCAAGTCGCAGCTGACGCTCTTTCTGGACAGCCATCTCTGATCCGTAGTACCCTCCTCGACGTCAAGGTCAAGAAGACGTCCCGTCGCTGTGCCCAGCGACACCGCTGTCGTGATCTTGCCGCCCGCCTGATTCCCTAGACCCGTCCTATCGCCCCGCCAGCCGTTCAGCGTGGCGAGCGGGTTCTCTCGGAACCGGCCCACGTCCCCCGCCCCCCGACCGTCGTCTCGCAGCCTCCGCCAGGTCCGCTGACACCGCAGTCGGGCATCACCCACCCGAAGCCCTGCCCCATGCATTTATCCGAACTCAAAGCCCTTCATGTCTCGCAACTGATCGAGATGGCCACTGTGCTGGAAATCGAAAACCCCCAGCGCATGCGCAAGCAAGAATTGATGTTCGCGATCCTGAAGCGCAAAGCCAAGACCGGTGAGACCATTTTCGGTGACGGCGTGCTGGAAGTGCTGCCCGACGGATTCGGCTTTTTGCGTTCGCCAGAGACGTCCTACCTTGCCAGTACCGACGACATCTACATCTCGCCCTCGCAAATCCGCCGCTTCAATCTTCACACGGGTGACTCCATCGAAGGCGAGGTGCGCACGCCCAAGGATGGCGAACGCTATTTCGCCCTGGTCAAGGTCGACAAGATCAACAGCCAGCCGCCCGAGGCCTCCAAGAACAAGATCCTGTTCGAGAATCTGACGCCGCTGCACCCGAACAAACCGATGGTGCTCGAACGCGAGATCAAGGCCGAGGAGAACATCACTGGCCGGATCATCGACATGATCGCCCCAATCGGCAAAGGCCAGCGCGGCCTGATTGTGGCGCCTCCCAAGGCTGGCAAGACCGTGCTGATGCAGCACATCGCTCACGCGATCACGACCAACCATCCGGACGTGTTCCTGATCGTGCTGCTGATCGACGAGCGGCCCGAAGAGGTTACCGAGATGAGCCGCTC
>CAZAVT010000284.1:0-1835 GCA_964488395.1 uncultured Burkholderiaceae bacterium
CGCATACTGACCGCTCATGATCGACGCACGATTGGGCGAGCAGATCGGCGTGGTGTGGAAGACCCTGTTGAAGATCGCGCCCTCATGGGCGATCCGGTCGATATGCGGCGTGCGTAGGTAGGGATGACCGCCCGCGCCATACTCATCAAATCGCAGGTCATCGATCAGGATCACCAGAAAATTCGGCTTGCGAGATGCCATATTCACCCCCGGAAAAACCGCGAGTGTGGGCGTGCTGATCGACAGCGTCAATCGCCTACCGCTTCAGTAGCCCCGACCCCTCAACCATCTCGGGAGAGGACGCATGCCCTCGCCTTCGATAGAATCGGGGCAGACCGAGGAGACACGTATGAAGAGCTGGTGCCGGATTGAGATCGACCGCAAACCCGTGTTTGCCGAGCGCGAGGGCGACTCGCTCGCGCTCCTCGATGGCTCACCCCTGGAGGGCGGCCGACGCACCGGCGGCAGCGTGCCAATCGAAGGCGCACGCTTTCTCGCGCCCGTCACACCTCCCAATTTCTACGCGGCCGGATTGAATTTCAAGGAGCATATCGAGTGGGCCAACCGCGAATTCGGTAAATCGATGGGCGTTCCTCCCCAGGCCGACATTGGTTACCGCTCGGCCTCTGCCCTCACCGGCCACGACACCGAAGTGATCGTTCCCGCCGATGCCAAGGGCCCACTGCACTTCGAGGGTGAATTGGTTGCCGTGGTGGGTCGTCAGGCCAAGAACCTCTCCGAGGAGCAGGCACTCGACTGCATCGCGGGCTACACGCTGGGCAACGACCTGAGTGAGCGGACCTGGCAGTTCAACGACCGGACGCTCTGGCGCGGCAAGAACACCGACACGTTCAAACCGATGGGGCCGTTCGTGGTACCCGGACTCGATCCGATGAACCAGGTGATCGAGGTCAAGGTCAACGGCCAAACCGCGTCGAGCTACAACACCTCGGCGATGATCTTCGGCGCGGCGCATTACATCGCGCGCATGAGCCGATACCTCACGCTGCAGGTGGGTGACGTGATCTGGTTCGGCTGCGACGGGCCGACCGTGCCAGCACTGAAGAACGGTGATATCGTCGAAGTGAGCAGTGCCGCACTCGGAGTCCTGCGCAATCGTATTCGCTGGCTCGCCTGAGGCAGGCAGCCTCGGCGGCCAACGAGCCCAGTGCCGAAGCTGCCCCGTCGCTTGCGTCTGCTGCTTGACATCCGCCCCCCTCTACTAGGAGTCCTCCGATGAACGCCAGAGTCCCCCACCTCGACGCGGTCAGCGCGCTGGCCCACGTCTCGCGCACCTGGGACGACGAACTGATTCCCCGGCTGACCGACTACATCGCCGTACCTGCCAAGTCGCCTTTGTTCGACCCTCAGTGGGCACAGACCGGGCTCCTGGAGCGGGTGGTCCAGCAGGCCGCTGACTGGATCAGCGCGCAGCAGGTGCCAGGCCTCAAGATGGAAATCGTCCGGCTCCCGGGCCGCACGCCCACGCTGTTCTTCGAGATCGCAGGAACCCGCCCTGACAGCCCGCACGCGCCGACCGTGCTGATGTACGGCCACCTCGACAAGCAGCCTGAATTCGAGGGCTGGCGCCGTGGCTTCGGTCCGTGGACGCCGCGTCTGGTCGACGACCGTTTGTATGGACGAGGGAGCGCAGACGATGGCTATGCGGTCTACGCGGCCATTGCGGCGGTGCAGTGCCTGAAGGCGCAGGGCGTCGATCATCCGCGGATCGTCGGCCTGATCGAAACCTGCGAGGAGAGTGGCTCGCCGGACCTGCTGCCATACATCGACGCGTTGCGCGCTCGGATGGGCGAGGTGGGACTCGTGATCTGCCT
>CAZAVT010000284.1:1916-4828 GCA_964488395.1 uncultured Burkholderiaceae bacterium
GGTACCGTCCAGTTTCCGGATCCTGCGCCACATTCTCGACCGTCTCGAGGACAGTGCAACGGGTCGGCTGTTGCCGTCGGTCTTCCACTGCGAAATTCCATCGGTTCGAGCTGAACAGGCCAAGGCAACCGCGGCGATCCTGGGCGACCTCACCTGGAAGCGGTTCCCCTGGGCGCACCAGGACTGCGGCGGTGCGAGCGTGCTGGCGCTGCCGACGACCACCGACCCGGCCGACGCCCTCTTGCGCCGGGCCTGGACGCCGACCTTGAGCGTCACCGGAGCCGAAGGCTTTCCGCTCCTCAAAGACGCGGGCAACGTGCTGCGCCCCTACACCGCCTTCAAGCTCAGCCTGCGACTGCCACCGCTCGTCGATGCGGCGAGTGCGGTGCGCGAGCTCAAACAACTCCTCGAGGACAACGCGCCCTACCAGGCAAAGGTCACTTTCGAGGCGACGGGTAGTTCGACGGGCTGGAATGCGCCGGACACCGCTTCCTGGTTCGAACGGGCACTCAACGACGCGAGCCGGGCTCACTTTGGCTCGGGCGTGGGCTATATCGGACAAGGCGGCACGATCCCGCTCATGAACCTGCTGAGCCAGGGCTTCCCTACCGCACAGATGATGGTGTGCGGCGTGCTCGGGCCCAACAGCAACGCCCACGGGCCGAACGAGTTCCTGCACGTTCCCTACGCCAAGCGATTGACGGCAGCGGTCGCCCAGGTCATCGCCAGCATGCCCGCTGCCACCTGAACTGGCGCCTGCGGGGCGAGCGCCCGACAGAAGCTGAGCAAAGTGCTCTCGCAGGCGAGCGGCCGGACCGGACTCTGGGATAATCACTTCTCTACCTTTCCCTTCGAGGCTGCCATGAAAGCCGAATACAACCCGCTTTTTTCGATGACCGGCCGTGTCCTGATTGCTGTGCTGTTCCTGCCGGCCGGGCTTTCCAAATTGTTGAATTTCCAGGGCACGATCCAGTTCATTGGCTCGACCGGACTTGCCCACCCCGAGTTGTATGCGGTTGCAGCCATCGCCATTGAGCTGATTGCCGGGTTCCTACTGCTCATCGGCTTGCGCACCAAGACGGCCGCCGCCTTTCTCGCGCTCTTCACCTTCGTCGCGTCGATGCTGTTTCACCCCTTTTGGGCGGTTCCCGCCGACCAGCAGTTCGTGCAGCAATTGATGTTCTTCAAGAACATCGCCATTGTTGGCGCCCTCATGATGATCGCCTCGATGGGCGGTGGCGGCTGGAGCTTTGACGCCCGCCTTGAGCGCCGTGCGGCTGCCCACAGCCTCTCCTGACCCCACCACTTCCCGTCGGCTGGCCTCGAGCCAGCGCTGACCGGCGGTGGACTCCGTCTCACAGATTGCGCTCGGCTCGGCGATCACGGTCGCCGTGATCGGCCGCCAGGCGGGATTCGCCCGAGCCGCCGCATGGGGTGCGGTTGCGGGTACCCTGCCCGACCTTGATGCACTCATCGATTTCGGTGACCCGATCCTGAACATGGTGAGACACCGGGCGGAGAGCCACTCGCTGCTCTACCTCAGTCTCGCCGCACCGTTCCTGGCCGCACTGATCGGTCTGCTTCATCGACAGACTGCCCTGTTGGGCCGCTGGTGGCTCGCGATCTGGCTCGCCCTCTTCACCCACCCGCTCCTCGACTGGTTCACGGTTTACGGAACGCAATTGCTGCGGCCCTTCACGGACCATCCCTACGGACTGGGCAGCATTTTCATCATCGACCCGGCCTTCACATTGCCGCTGCTCATGGGCTTGCTCATTACAGCGATTCTCAGCCGCAGCCGCTGGCGCGGGGGGCCCAATGCCGCGGGCCTGGCAGTGGCCCTGTTATACCTAGGCTGGTCCGCCGGCGCGCAACAGCATGTCAGCGCCATTGCCAAGGCACAGCTTCCAGGCGGCTCCGCAGGGGGCGATCGGCAGGTCCTCGTCACCCCTGCGCCGTTCAACACGCTCTTGTGGCGAGTGCTCGTCGTCACACCGACGCACTACCATGAGGGCTGGTATTCACTGCTTGACCGGGAACCCACCCTTCGCTGGCAAACCCATGACAGGGGCAGCCCGCTGATCGCGCGACATGGCGCACATCCCGGCGCGGCCCGTATTGCGGCGTTCAGCCACGGCTTCTTCAGCATGGACGAACGAGAGGGGCGAATCTTCATCACTGACCTGCGCATGGGTCAAGAACCCTTCTACGCCTTTCGCTTTGATCTCGGCCCCGCCGCGACCGCAGCGGCTCCGAGGCTGATATCGATGCGCCCGCCGCTGGCCGGGGGCATGGCCTGGCTGTGGCGACGCACGCTCGGCGAATCGCGCCTGGACCCGCCCTTCCGAATCAGCGGAACGGCACTGCAGTGAGACCGGCGACGCCCGATGGGCTCGGATCGGCGCAAGACGCCCGACGCCGCCTGATCGGCTTCTGGCTGGGCTTCTTGGCTGTGGCCATGTTCGCGATGACGCTCCCCATGAGTCGCCTAGCGGTAGGGCCCAGCGACGCACCGCAACTCTCTCCGACCTTCGTCACCGCGGGTCGTGCGGCTGTAGCGGGCTCGCTCAGCATTTTGTGGCTCCTGGCGGTGCGGGCACGTCGCCCGTCGCCATCCCAGTGGGGCGCTCTGTCCATTTCCGCACTTGGCACGGTGGCGGGCTTTCCGATCTTTCTCAACCACGCCTTGCGCGAGGTCGATGCCATGCACGCGGCGGTGATGACGGGCGTGCTGCCACTTGCAACGGCTGCGGTGGCAGCCTTGACGATCCGTTCGCGCGCGTCACCCGCCTTCTGGCTGCTCGCGGTCATCGGCTGCGCGCTGGTGCTTGCCTTTGCCATGATCCAAGGGTCGGGCCGCCCGTCATGGGCCGACGGCTTGCTGCTGCTCGCCGTGCTCAGCGCCTCGATCG
>CAZAVT010000285.1:0-4783 GCA_964488395.1 uncultured Burkholderiaceae bacterium
AAGCGTTTCCACCGCTCTGCAGGATACGAACGCCTGCTTGCGCGGCCAGAGGGTGCGCGGCGGCGACCGCCCCGAGTTGTAACCGATCTGAATTCATGGGGCGGTTGCTTGCGTGATCGCTGGATCGAGGCGCTCAGTCATGAGGGTCATAAGCCCTAGCTACTCGGCCCGAATGCCTGCCTGACGGATGACCTTACCCCAGCGGTCGAGCTCCGAGCGACCGAAGCGGTCAAGCTCAACCGGGTCCATGTAAAGGGCCTCTGCGCCGAGATCAGCGGCCTTCTTTTGAAAGCTGGCCTGGTCCATGATCTTGCGGACCTCCGTCGTGAGTTTCTGTATGAGGGGGGTGGGCACTTGTTTGTTGGTGTAGAGCGCGAACCAGCTCGCGACGCTGAAACCGCTCAGGCCCAATTCGGCGGACGTGGGCACGTCCGGGAACAGGGTCTGGCGCTTGCTCGACGTGAACAGCATGGCGCGCAGCCGTCCGCTTTGAAGATGCTGAACGAAGGGAGGCATCGAGCCCAGAACCATATCGACCTGGCCGCCTAGAAGGTC
The DNA here is from genome assembly GCA_964488395.1 of uncultured Burkholderiaceae bacterium. Lineage (GTDB taxonomy): Bacteria > Pseudomonadota > Gammaproteobacteria > Burkholderiales > Burkholderiaceae_E > SYIM01. The sequence goes on from CAZAVT010000285.1 coordinate 556, forward strand.
GGTCATCAGCGGTCCGGTCCCCCGGTACGGCACGTGCACGAGGTCAAGGCCGGTGATGCCCTTGAGCAATTCCATGCCGACGTGAGCGATCGACCCATTGCCTGCCGAGGCAAACTTCAACCGACCGGGGTGGGTCTTGCCATAGTCAAGGAGTTCCTTGAAGTTCCTGACTTCGGAGAGCGACGCTCGCACTGCAAGCACTTCCGGCGCGACATAGACCATCCCGATTGGCGCGAGATCGTTAAGGGTGTCGAACGGCAGCTTGGTCAGATTAGGTGAAACGACATGGAAGCCGGAGAACGCCATGTAGAGCGTGTAACCGTCGGGTTTTGCCCCGAGCATGGATTGCATGGCGACCACTGCGTTGGCGCCAGCCTTGTTTTGCACAATCACACTGGTCCCAAGCGCCCGAGACAGATCATCGGCGATGGCTCGTGCAGCGAGGTCCGTCGTGCCGCCCGGCGGCGCTGGCACGATGATGTTGATGGGTCGATCTGGATAGGTCTGGGCGACTGCGGGCTGGAGCGAGATGGGCAGACCAAATGCCGCGCCTGCCTGCAGCAGCCTGCGTCGACCGTGCAATCGTTTTGCGTCAGATTTCTCGGGCTTCATCGCTGGTGTTCTCCCCTGGGGTTCCGGGTCAGTTGCAGTCTTCGCACGCGTGTCGGTGTCCGGCGAGACGGTCAATCGAGGTGGTCGACCAGGACAGCCAGCGCACTGCCTGAGCGCGATTTTGCGAACGACCGGTGACCCCAGACCCATCCGCTCGACTCGAAATGGAGATCCATGGGCGCTCGGCCGGGATTCATGAAGAAGTGGAGACGTCCCGCGAGTTGCCCTCGGGCGACGTATTCGTCAGCCTCGAAGAACCGTTCGAACCAGCCGTCTTCTGGGCAGACCAGGTACGACTCTGGGCCCTTAATCTCGGTCATGCGACTGGCCACTGCCGTTTCGACCTGCAGTCCGGAGACCACTCCCAGCGCGCTCAGTACCCTGTGCACACCGGATCGGCACATCCGGACGCCAGCCTGCTGGATTTGCCCCGCAGAGCCCATCTCGACCGAAATGGCCGGAACGCCGGCCGCGCAGGCACTCGCAACGGGAGTCCTGCCGTGTCCAAGATGGCGGATAACCACGGTGGTTGGCGCTCCGAAGTGTCTGGCGAGCCATTCGCTACGCTCTCGGAGTTGCGCTGACATGTCATCGGCTGGAAAGACGAGCGCGCTGAGGGCGTGTACCAGGGTATTGCCCCCAGCGTGCAGGTGCAGATACGAATCCGCCTGCGGAAACAGAACCGTATGTAGGTAGTGAGCGATCTGCTCGGTCGGTTGGCCGAACATCGTCCCGGGGAATTCTCGCGCCATGTTGCGCCGGTCGATCGGGGACGTTCGGGTACCTGCAGAGACCGCAGGAGCATTGGTACACGGCAGGAGAATCAATCGGCCCTTGACCTGTTCCGGTTGGAGCGTCCGAATCAGTTCGCCGATCACCAGGGGGCCTTCGAGTTCGTCCCCATGAACGCCGCCTGTGATCAAAACAGTGGGGCCATCGCCCCCGGAAATCACCGCAGCTGGAATTGGAATGAACCCGTAGGCGTCATCGTCAGGAGAGTAAGGTAGGCGCAGCGTTCCGACTTGCTTGCCGCGCGCTGAGAAATCGAGCTGGGTGACGATTGTCGTTGTGGACGATGACATCTGGCGATCCCCCCTAGGTCTCGATGAGTTCAAACACGGCGACGGGAGGAGCCTGTCCGCCGGGCTCGAAACGGGCTCGGACTCGTTGTCCGATGAGTCGGGCAGCGGTGGGGGCGCTGACCAACCGCCCGTACAGGCAAGGCCCCTCGTCAAGCTCGATCGCTGCAAAGACGTAAGCCACTAGATAATTGAATCCGTCGTGGTGCGTGCGGTGAATGGTGGTGTGGCTGATCACTCGTCCGGTTCCGGATGCAGCAAACCATTCGAGCTTGCGTCCTTGGCAGTATGGGCAGCAAACGCGCGGGTAGTGGATTGCCCGGGCGCAAGCCTCGTTCATGCATCGCTGAAGCCGGATCTCACCCAGCCGGCAACCTTCCCAGAACGGGCGATTGAGTGCGTTGATGCGTGGAGAGGGCGGAGCAGGCAGTTGGGGGGCAGTCATGAAATCCTCTCGAGAATGGCAGCGCTGGAGGAGAGCCCACGGCCGTACGCGACCATTCCGTAGCCGCAGACGAGGCCTCGCGTCGCCTTGACCTGGCGCTCACCGGCCTGGCCGAGGAGTTGGGTGGCGGCTTCGTAGACACCAATCATCCCGCCGGATGCGCCCGCCTGGCCTGCCGAGAGCTGGCCCCCGCCCGTATTGATGGGGAATCGGCCCTGAGTGGTGATTCCCTTCTCCCGGATGAACTGCGCTGATCCTCCGGACGGGCAAAGGCCCAAGCCCTCAAGCTGGATGAAGGCCATGACGGGGTAATCGTCGTAGAGCTGCGCGAAGTCCAGGTCTCCGGGGCTGCAACCGGCGCGTTGATACAGTCGTTCCCGCATACCCTCGAATCCGCCGGGCAGGCGGTATATTTCATTTGGCAGGTAGTTGTGGATTTCCTCGGCGGCGGCGATTCGTACCGCTGGGCCTTTCAATCGTCGGGCGACGCGCTCGGAAACCAGGACGATCGCATCCGCGCCGCAACAAGGCATCACACAGTCGAACAATCTCAAGGGATCGGCGATGGGCTTTGCGTTCAGATAGTCGTCCATCGACATGGGCTTGCGCAGCAGCGCGTTGGGATTGCGACTGGCGTTGTCCCTCAGCGCCATGCAGAACCGCCCGAAATCCTCACGCGTCGTGCCATGTCGCTCCATGTACAGACGCGTGTGGAGCGCGAACATGCCGTTGGCGCCGCCAAAGCCCTGGGGCGACATGAATTCCCGCACCGAGCCATTGAAGTGGTCCAGGGTGTCGTTGTGCGAGGCGACGTCAAACGAATCGACGGCGGCCACCAGCGCGACGTCACAGGCTCCATCGCGCAGAGCCCTTGCCGCGTTCGTCATCCCGATCACGCCGGACGCTCCGCCGTAGAGCCCCTGAAAGAGGAATCGCGGTTGTAGGCCAAAGTGCTCGGCCACCGTCGTCACATTGTCGGGGGGCAGCTGAAAAGAGGTCAGTGCGAATCCATCGACCTCGGACCATCCAAGCCCCGCGTTTTCCAGAGCTCTGCTGCAGGCATCATGGAGCAGCCCTTGAAGCGGCTGGTCGGTCTTCTTGCTGTAAGCGCTCTGGCCGGCGCCAGCGATCACCACACCTGAGAAGGCGCTCGTCATATCAGATCACCCCCTGGGCGCGAAGTTGGTCGATCCGCTCCTTCGATAGGCCCAGCGCTTGGCCATAAACACTGTCGTTGTCGGCACCGAGTGCGCGGCCCGTGTGCCGGACCGCACCGGGTGTCTCTGAAAAAGCCGGTACGACACCCTGCATCCGGACGCTGCCGAAATCATGGTCTGGAACGTCAACGATGTTGTTTCGAGCCTTGTAGTGCGGGTCCTGCGCGATGTCCCGGATATCGTAGACCGGTCCAGCGACCACACCAGCCTCATCAAAGATCGCCATGATCTCGGCACACGTGCGCTGCCTGAACCAAGCGGCAATTCGCTGATCGAGCTCGACATCGTTCTCGCATCGAGCCGCGTTGTCAGCAAAACGGGGGTCCGTGATCAGCGGCTCCATTTCCATCGCGCGCGCGAGCCGTTCGAAGGTTCTTTGGGAGCTCGCCGAGATGCCGATCCAGCGTCCATCGTGCGTCTCGTAGGTGTTACGCGGGGAGTCTTCGGACAGTCGATTGCCCTGGCGTTGCTTGACGATACCAAGCTGGTCGAAGCCGATTACCTGTGATTCAGCCAGCCGAAAAATAGGCTCATAAAGGCTGACATCGATGACCTGACCTTTGCCGCCCGCGTGATCACGGCGGTAGATGGCAAACATGGCCGACATGGCCGCGAACGTCGCCGCAACCGAATCGGCCAGCGGGAAACCGGGCAGGGTCGGGGGTCGGTCGGGGAAACCCGTGAAGGAGGGGATCCCTGAAAAGGCCTCGGCGATCGTCCCATAGCCTCCGCGGTGCGCGTAGGGCCCAGTCTGCCCAAAGCCAGACACGCGCACCATGACGAGGCCAGGATTGATTTGAGACAAGACGTCATAGCCCAGGCCCCAACGCTCGAAGGTACCTGGCCGGAAGTTCTCGATCAGGATGTCGGCGTCG